>JANNFM010000455.1:0-19865 GCA_031379795.1 Alphaproteobacteria bacterium | reverse complement strand
TTCCCCTTACAGAATAACACTCTGTTTTACTGGAAGAATCGCCGCGCGACCCCTCATCCGAGCCGCTCGCGCGGCCCACCTTCTCCCACAAGGGGCGAAGGGAAATTGCGCCATCAAACGACGATGTGTGAATGCCATAGCGCAAGCGGGTGAGGAACATCAGGATGTGCACCCTCTCCCCAAATCGCGGCGCCTCAGATCACCCCTTGATCTGGCCGTCCAGGAACTTGCGGATGCCGGCGCCGTAGGGGGGGCGAAGCATCTTTAGCGGGCCGATGTCCTTTTTCATCTGGGTGAAGACGGCCTTGCGGTGGCTGAATTCGCGGAAGCCGTCGGCGCCGTGATAGCTGCCCATGCCGGAGGGGCCGACGCCGCCGAAGGGCAGTTCTTCCTGGGCGACGTGCATGATCACGTCATTGATCGTGACGCCGCCGGCGGTGGTGTGGGAGAGCACGTGCTCCTGCTCGGCCGCGTCGGTGCCGAAGTAGTAGAGGCCCAGCGGCCGGTCGCGGCCGTTCACGTAGGCGATGGCCTCATCCAGGGTGTTGTATCCCTTCACCGGCAGGACGGGGCCGAAGATCTCCTCCTGCATCACCTTCATGTCGTCGGTGGGGTCGAGGATCAGGGTCGGCGCGATCTTGCGATGCTCCTGCTGGGACAGGTCCTCGTCCTCGGGTTTCAGCTCGATCACCCGGGCGCCCTTGGCACGGGCGTCGTCGATATAGCCGGTGATGCGGTCAAAGTGCCGCTGGGCGACGACGGCGGTGTAGTCCGGATTGTCCTTGATCGTCGGAAACATGGTGGAGACCGAGACGCGGGCGGCAGCGACAAAGGCCTCCACCTGATCCTGGGGCGCCAGCACATAGTCGGGGGCCAGGCAGATCTGGCCGGCGTTGAGGGTCTTGCCGTTCATCACCCGGGCGGCGGCGGTGGGCATGTCGGCGGAACGGCCGAGGATCACCGGGCTCTTGCCGCCCAGTTCGAGGGTGACGGGCACCAGGTTCTCGGCCGCCGCGCGCATCACGTGGCGGGCCACGGAGGTGGCACCGGTAAAGATCAGGTGGTCGAAGGCCAGGTGCGAGAACGCCTCGCCGATCTCCGGCCCGCCGGTGACCACGGCGATCTCCTCCTCCGAGAAGGCGCCGGACAGCATGGTCTTCATCAGCTCCGAGGTGACGGGCGTGTATTCCGAGGGCTTGATCATCGCCCGGTTGCCGGCGGCCAGGATGCCGGCCAGGGGCGCGAAGGTGAGGTTGACCGGGAAGTTCCAGGGGCTGATGACGCCGACCACGCCCTTGGGCTGGTAGCGCACCTCGGCCCTGGCGCCGAACAGGCCCAGGATGGCCGGCGTGGGCTTGCGCTTTTCGGTTCGCATCCATTTACGCAGGTTGTCGCGGGCGTGTTGCAGCGGGCCGATGGAACCGCCGACGTCGGTGAAGGCCGTCGCCTCGCGCGAGCGGGTGCCGAAGTCGGTGTTCAGCGCCTCCTCGATGTCCCGGCGGTTCTCACGCAACAGCCGGATGCAGCGCTCGATGCGCTCGATCCGCAATTCGGCCGAGGCCTCGCCGTCGCGCAGGTGGGCGGCTTTCTGGCGCGCCAGGATGGCCTGCATGTCCATGGGGGGTTTTCTTTCTGCGTGCGAAGTTGGGCCGGGCGGGCCTCGCGTGGATAGTTAAGCCCGCCGGACGACGGCGCAAGCCCGTGTTCGCTCACGGGCGGGTGGGGGCCGATAAGCTGTCGCCTCCCCTCGGCTCGTCATCCCGCGACTTGTTCGCGGGACCCATGCCAGCCCTCGCGCAAACGGAACGATGGGTCCCGCGAACAAGTCGCGGGATGACGGAGTGGAATGGGTGGGGCGGTGGGGCTTTGAGCGCGGGATGACGGCGGCTACATGGCAGGCGTTGGCGGTTGCAGGTGCGCCAGCGGGCCGTCTTCCTGGAAGAACTGCGGGAAGAGATCATCCCAGTCTGGATTGTCGTGCTCGATCAGGTTGATCTTCCACTGGCGCTGGTACTCTTTCAGTCGCTTCTCACGGTGGATCGCGGCCTCGATCCCGTCATGCCGCTCGAACCATACAAGCCGCTTTACGCCGTAGCGCTTCGTGAATCCGTCATACACACCTTCGCGGTGCTGCGAGACGCGGCCAGACAGGTCGCTGGTGACGCCGATGTAGATCGTACCATGCCGCCGGCTCGCCATCATGTAGACGGCGTTCATCTGCCCCCTCCTCACAGCTCGTCATCCCGCGGCTTGTCCGCGTGATGACGAACATATATAGAACAACGTGAGGCCCAGCCAAGGCTTTCGCTGGATCCCCGCCTGCGCGGGGATGACTCGCTTCGCGGTCAGTTCCGCGCCGTATCCACCAGGGCGTTTTTGGTGATCCAGGGCATCATGGCGCGCAGGCGCTGGCCGACTTCCTCGATCTGGTGTTCGGCGCCACGGCGGCGTGTCGCCTTGAAGCTGGGGGCGCCGACGGCGTTTTCGGCCATGAAGTCACGCACGAAACGGCCGGACTGGATGTCCTCCAGCACGCGCTTCATCTCGGCCTTGGTGTCGGCGGTGACGATGCGGGGGCCGGTGACATATTCGCCGTATTCAGCCGTGTTGGAGATCGAGTAGTTCATGTTGGCGATGCCGCCCTCGTAGATCAGGTCGACGATCAGCTTCACCTCGTGCAGGCACTCGAAGTAGGCCATCTCCGGCGCGTAGCCGGCCTCGACCAGGGTCTCGAAGCCCGCGCGGATCAGTTCGACCAGACCGCCACACAGCACCGCCTGCTCGCCGAACAGGTCGGTCTCGCACTCCTCGCGGAAGTTGGTCTCGATGATGCCTGAGCGCCCGCCGCCGATGGCAGACGCATAGGCCAGGCCCAGATCCATGGCGCCGCCGGTGGCGTCCTGGTGGACGGCGATCAGGCAGGGCACGCCGCCGCCCTTCTGGTACTCGCCGCGCACGGTGTGGCCAGGGCCCTTGGGGGCGACCATCAGCACGTCGATGCCGGCGGCCGGCTCGATCAGGTTGAAGTGCACGTTCAGGCCGTGGGCGAACAGGAGGGCCGTGCCCGCCTTGATGTTGGGGGCGATCTCGGCGTTGTAGATGCCGCGTTGCAGCTCGTCGGGGGCAAGCACCATGAGAACGTCGGCCCATTTGGCGGCGTCAGCGACGCTCATGACCTTCAGGCCGTCGGCCTCGACCTTCTTGGCGGTGGCCGAACCCGGCTTCAGCGCCACGGCCACGTTCTTCGCGCCGGAGTCGTGCAGGTTAAGCGCATGGGCCCGGCCCTGGCTGCCATAGCCTACGATGGCGATCTTCTTGTCCAGGATGCGGGAAATGTCGGCGTCGCGGTCATAGTAAACGCGCATGATTGTTCTCCTGGAGGATCAGAAAGGCTGGGACCCGCGCAACGGCGGTGCAGCAAAGCGGGCGCTTTCCAGCGGTTTTTTGCCCAAAGGTCAAGGGAAGGCGCGTCATGGGACGTCGCGACCGCGTCGCCTTGGGTCGCAAAACGTGGCAGATCGCGCCCCATGATCGAGGTTTCCCCCGACATCACGCTCGGCGACGATGAGGTTCAGGTGCGCGCGGTGCGCGCTTCCGGGCCGGGGGGGCAGCATGTCAACAAGGTCTCCACCGCCATCGAACTGCGGTTTGATGTGCGGGGTTCGCCGTCGCTGACGCCCTACGTTCAGGGGCGGCTGGAGAAGCTGGCGGGCAGTCGGCTGACGCTGGAGGGCGTGATCGTGCTGGTGGCCCAGTCGCGCCGCTCGCAGGAGATGAACCGGCAGGAAGCCTTTGAGCGGCTGTTCGACCTGATCCGCAAGGCCGCCGAACCGCCGCCGCCGCCGCGCAAGAAGACGCGCCCGACCTATGCGTCAAAGCTGCGACGGATCGAGGGCAAGGTGAAGCGCGGCGGCGTCAAGGCGCTGCGCGGACGGCCGACAGGGGACGATTAGGCCGCTCTCACGCCACCTCCACTCCGGTCATCCCCGCGAAGGCGGGGACCCAGATCATAAGGCGGAAGAGTGGGTTGGACGGGCCACTACTGCCTTTGGCCCACAGAAGTGCCTGCCATCTGGGTCCCCGCTTTCGCGGGGATGACAGGGTTTTTTGGGGAGGATAGTGGAGCGTTTGTCGCTCAGATCGTGGCGTCGAAAACCTCGGCGCCAGGGGTGTTCTTGCGGATGTTTTCGATCGCCTTCTTGGCACCGGACTTGGAGGAATAGGCGTCGGTGGAGAACACCACTTCGCCGTTCTGGACGAACCGCACGCGGTGTTCGCCGACCTTGTCCTTGTAGATTTCGAACCTGTGGGCCATCGCGCGTCTCCTTTTTCAGTGAGCACAACTGCACCCAGCCTCCAAGTCTACCCTTGGAGGCTGGGGGTCAACCGTTGAACGCGACAAACCCGTGACGACGGGTCGCGCGCCTAGCTGTTGTCTTCGACTGGAGCCTCGGGGCCATTCTTCTTGATGCTGTCGATGGCGTTCTGCGCGCTGCCCTTGGTGGCATAGCCCTCGGTGGCGAACATCACTTCACTGTTGTACTTGAACCGCACCCGGAACTCGCCGGCCTTGTCCTTGTAGATTTCGAATTTGTGCGCCACGGGGGACTCCTGTGAGTTGATGGACTTGCGCACCCTTTGTCGCAGGCCCCAAGCTGGGGTCAAGCGCGACATCGCTGGCGCAATTTCGCGATTCTCGCCTATAAGGCGGGACCATGTTGCGAACACAGCTTTTTCCCCTCCTGGTCCTCGGTGTCCTTGTCGCTGGCTGCGCGTCGCCCAGCCTCGGTCCGCCGCCGCCGGCGCCGGTGTCAATCCGGCCTGCGGAATTCAGCGCTGCCGACTTTGCCTGGTCGCAACGCGCGGGCGCCAATGTCGTGGCCGGGCAGGTCACCTATCGCCAGGGCATCCTGCGCTACACGTGCGCGAATTCCACCGTAGTGCTGACGCCCGAGACCGCGTGGTCGCGTCGCCGCATGGCCGCGCTCTACGGCTCCACAGACCGCGCGGCCCTGCCCAGCGACGACGTGCGCGCCCGCACCCCCAGCGCGCCGGCGGGCGATGCCGGGCCCTACGTCAAGCGCACCACCTGCGACGACGCCGACCAGTTCGCCTTTGCCGGCCTGGCTGACGGGGCCTGGTTTGCGATCACCATCGCGCGCCCCGCCAACAATCCGAAGGGCGCCAGCATGGCCCTGATGCGCCGCGTCGTCGTTCGGGGCGGCAAGCGGGTGGCGCTGGCGCTCTGATCCCTCAGTGCACCTTGGCGCGGCCGATCTCGAGGCCGCCGCCGCCGCCGCGCACATCGATCACCGCGCCGTCGTCCAGATCACCCGCCAGCAGTTTTCGCGCGATCGGGTCGATCAGTTCCTTCTGGATCACCCGCTTCAGCGGACGCGCGCCATAGACGGGGTCGTAGCCGCGCTCGCCCAGCCAATGCAGGGCGCCAGCATCCAGCGCGATGGACATCTGGCGATCGGCCAGCAGCTTCTCCACCCGCTGAAGCTGGATGCGCACGATGTCGTCCATCTCGCCGCGACCCAGGCGCTTGAACAGGATGATCTCGTCGATCCGGTTCAGGAACTCGGGCCGGAAGTGGTGCCGCACCTCGTCCATCACCAGCGGGCGCGCCTTCTCAACCTCTTCGCCGTCGGCCAGGGCCGCCAGATGGGCTGAGCCCAGGTTCGAGGTCATGATGATCAGCGTATTGCGGAAGTCCACCGTCCGGCCCTGGCCGTCGGTCAGGCGGCCGTCGTCCAGCACCTGCAGCAGCACGTTGAAAACGTCCGGGTGGGCCTTCTCGACTTCATCAAACAGCACCACCTGATAGGGCCTGCGCCGGACCGCCTCGGTCAACGCCCCGCCCTCGTCGTAGCCCACATAGCCCGGAGGGGCCCCGATCATGCGGCTGACCGAGTGTTTCTCCATGTACTCGCTCATATCCATGCGGGTGATGGCGTGTTCGTCGGCGAACATGAACTCGGCCAGCGCCTTGGTCAGTTCGGTCTTGCCCACGCCGGTGGGGCCCAGGAACAGGAACGAGCCGATGGGGCGATTGGGGTCCTGCAGACCGGCCCGTGCGCGGCGCACGGCGTCGGAGACGGCGACCAGCGCCTCCTCCTGGCCCACCACGCGGCCGCGCAGGCTGTCTTCCATCCGCAGCAGCTTTTCGCGCTCGCCCTCCAGCATCTTTTCCACCGGAACGCCGGTCCAGCGCGAGACCACGGCGGCGATCTGTTCGGCGTCGACGACTTCCGGCGACAGCGTGTCGACGCCCTGCTCGGCCGCCTCGGCCGCGGCCAGCCGCTTTTCCAGCTGCGGGATCTCCCCATAGGCGATCTCGGAGGCCCGCTGCAGGTCGCCGCGCCGCTGGGCGCTGACCAGTTCGGCCCGCAGGCGATCCAGAGCTTCGCGGGACTGGGCACCGGCCGAGACCTTGTCCTTTTCCGCGCGCCAGCGGCTGGTCATTTCGGCGGACTGGCCTTCCAGATCGTTGAGTTCTTCCTCCAGCTTTTCCAGCCTGGCCCTGGACGCCGCATCTGGCTCCTTGGCCAGGGCTTCGCGCTCGATTTTCAGCTGCACGACGCGCCGGTCGATCTCGTCCAGCTCCTCGGGCTTGGAATCCACCGCCATCCGCACCCGGCTACCCGCTTCGTCCATCAGGTCGATGGCCTTGTCCGGCAGGAAACGGTCGGTGATGTAGCGGTTGGACAGGGTGGCAGCCGCCACGATGGCGCTGTCGGAAATGCGCACGCCGTGGTGCACCTCATACTTTTCCTTCAGGCCGCGCAGGATCGAGATGGTGTCCTCGACGGTGGGCTCATCCACCATCACAGGCTGGAACCGGCGGGCCAAGGCGGCGTCTTTTTCCACGTGCTTGCGGTACTCATCCAGCGTCGTGGCGCCCACGCAGTGGAGTTCGCCGCGCGCCAGGGCGGGTTTCAGCAGGTTGGACGCATCCATCGCCCCGTCGCCCTTGCCGGCACCGACGAGGGTGTGCATCTCGTCGATGAAAAGGATGATCGTGCCCTCGGCGGCGGTCACTTCGTTCAGCACCGCCTTCAGCCGCTCCTCGAACTCGCCGCGGTATTTCGCGCCGGCGATCAGGGCGCCCATGTCGAGTGAGAGGAGTTTGCGCTCCTTCAGGGCCTCGGGCACGTCGCCATTGATGATGCGCTGGGCCAGCCCTTCGACCACGGCGGTCTTGCCGACGCCGGGTTCGCCGATCAGCACGGGGTTGTTCTTGGTGCGGCGGCTCAGGACCTGGATGGTGCGACGGATTTCATCGTCGCGGCCGATCACCGGGTCCAGCTTGCCGTCACGGGCGTCCTGCGTCAGGTCACGGGCATAGCGTTTCAGGGCGTCATAGCCGTCCTCGGCTGACGAGGAATCCGCCGTCCGACCCTTGCGCACCGCCACGGCGGCTTCTTCCAGCCCCTTGGCCGTGACCCCGGCGTCCTTCAGCAGCTTACCCGCCTCTCCGCCTTCCTTGGCCAGCGCGATCAGCAATCGTTCGGTGGTCACGAACGCGTCGCCCGCCGCCTTGGCACCCGCCTCGGCCTCGGCGAACACGCGGGCGGTTTCGGGTTTCATGTAGAGCTGGCCCGAGCCGCCCTCAACCTTGGGGGTCTTCGCCAGCACGGCGTCGGCGGCCTTGCTCACCTCGTCGGGTCGGCCTCCGGCGTTCTGGATCAGGGTGCGCGACAGGCCATCACGCTCCTCCAGCAGCACCTTCAGGATGTGCTCGGGCCCCAGCTGCTGATGGCTGCGCGCCAGCGCCAGGCTCTGGGCCGACTGGATCGCCTGCTTGGCGCGGTCGGAATAGATGTCGATGTTCATTCGGGGGTCCCCATGACGGCGGAACGCGACTGGTCGCCTTTTCGAAGCACAACCGATCTGTCGACCAGAAATAGTGTTGCGCCAAGGCAACACAAGAGGCGTTGATACGGATCAAGGGCGGGTTGATCAGGCGGCTTGGTCTCCACTTCCATGCGGCTGTGCAAACACTCCCTCCGGTGTCATCCCGGTTTCGCGGCACGCGAAGACCGGGACCCACAAGCGCCTGATGGCCAAAGGTAGAGTGCGGCGGAGCCGTTGCGAACCCGTTTCCCCACACGGAGATTATGGGTCCCGGTCTTTGGCTGACGCCAAAACCGGGATGACACCCGTTGTGCGGATCACCGACCCTCAGTTCGGCGGATTGTGTTTTTCCAGAAACCCGACGGTGGCGGTCAGGGTCTGCAGGCGGGTGTCGCCCCGCGACAGCCAGTGGTCGGCGCCGTCCTGGGTGACCAGCTCGAAGGGCTTGCCGGCCTTGCGCAGCGCCTCGGCCATGAGGCGGCTCTGCTCGATCGGCACGACCGTGTCGTCCTTGCCGTGGATCATCATCAGCGGGATCGACACCTTGTCCGCATGGGCGGCTGGCGAGATTTCGGCCAGCACGGGATCACTGGCGGTCTCGGCGCCCATGAACCGCTTCCAGTAGCGTCGCGCCGGACCCTCGGATCCGCCCACCATCCGCCGAAGGTCGGCGGGACCGGAAACGGCGACGGCGCATCGGTAGACGCCGGTGTCCAGGGCCGCTCCGGCCAGGGCCGCGTAGCCGCCATAGCTGGCGCCCACGATGCACACGCGCTTTGGATCAATAGTGCCCTGGGCCGCCAGATAACGCACGCCATCCGACAGGTCGGTCTGCATCTTGCGACCCCACTGGCCGTAGCCGGCCTGAAGGAACGCCTCACCCAGGCCGCTCGACCCGCGATAGTTCACCTGCAGAACGGCATAGCCGCGCGAGGCCATGGCCTGGGCCCACCAGTCGAACCCGGGGGTGTCGCGCGCCGCCGGACCGCCGTGTGGAAACACCACCAGCGGCAGGCCCTTGGCAGTCTTTCCGGCGGGTAGGGTCAGGTAGCCCGTCAGTTGCAATCCGTCAGCGGCCTGGTACCGAACGGGCGTCTGCGGCGAGATGTCGGCGGGCTTGAGGTCCGCAAACTGTGCGCCGAGAGAGTTACCGTTGCGGGTCAGCAGGTTGACCAGGAAGTAGCCCGGACCATTGGTTTTGGAGTCCACCAGAACCACGATCCTGCGTCGGTCGGTCGACCAGGACTCCAGCTGCACCCGCTCGCCCGGAAACGCCGCCTCGATCGCCTTCCAGGCCTCGCCATCGCCGGGATCGAAGAATGCGTATCGCCCTGTATCGCCGACCAGAGTGTACTGGCCAATCATCCGGCCATCCAGCGCGGCGCGCAGAGTGCCCTGCGCATCCTGCGCGCGTGTTGGTTCGGCGGGTGGCTTGCCGTCAGTGCGGACCTCGCGCCACACCCACTGTTGACGCGGGTCTTTCTCGGCATAGAGGACCGACGCATTGTCGCGACCCAGTCCGATCATGCCGGGCGGATCCAGGGGCGCCGTCGCCGTGGCCGCTTCGCGCCAGCCTGCACCTGACCGAACCTTAAGCGACCAGACGCCCGACCCGCGGGTATAGAATTCCTCGGCGAGGATATTGCCTTCGGAGTCGAGGGTCCAGTCGACGGTTTCCAGAGCCCCCGTCCGGACCAGCCGGTTGACGCCGGTATCGAGATCCACCCGGAACAGCGAGAGCCGTCCAAAGCCACCGGACATAACCACACCCTTGACGAAAACGGCGGGCTCTCCCTGATAAATGCGCACAACGGGATAGCCGAAGATCGCATTCAGATCAGCCTTCGACTGCCCCATCAAGGGCTTCAGCTTTTTCGTCTTCAGGTCGATGACATTGCCAAAGAACCACTCGCGGAATCCATTCTGGATGTTGAAGTCGCGGCTGGTGGTCGACGAGACGATGACCAGGTGATTGTCGCCCGCCCACTGGATGTTGCGGATCTTGTGATCGCCCATATAGCCGCGCAGGGTCACGGTGTTGGTCGCCAGTTCCCGGACCACCAGGGTTCGCTTCTCGCCATCGGTGGTGATCATCGCCACAGCGTGGCCGCTGGGGGAAATGGTCACGTCCTCGATGCTGGGCAGCCTGCCGTACGCCTCCATCGGGGCGGCGGCGACCGGCCCGGCAAGGCACAGCAGAACGGCCAGCGCCGTCAGAACCCGAATGATCGTCATCAACCCCTGCCCCTCGGCGCAATTTCAGATTGCCGAAGCTTGGGCCGCCCCGCAAGGGCGAACCTGAGCCGGATCAGTTGGGCGGATTGTGCTTTTCCACAAAGGCCATGGTCGCGGTCAGGGTTTGCAGGCGGGTGTCGCCCCGCGACAGCCAGTGGTCGGCGCCGTTCTGGGTGATGAATTCAACGGGCTTTCCGGCGTTCTGAAGCGCGCTGGCCATCATGCGGCTCTGCTCAAGCGGAACCACGGTGTCGTCCTTGCCGTGGATCAACAGGATCGGAATTTTGATTTTCGCGACCTGGGCGGCCGGTGACATGGCCACAAGGATGGGGTCGCGGCTGTCATCCGAGCCCATGAAGCGGTTCCAGTAGAGCGGTGTCGATTTTCCACCCTTCAACTTTGACCATTCGATGAACGGGCGCAGGTTCGAAAGGCCTGCGAACGACACCGCGCAACGATAGACGCCCGCATCCAGCGCCGCGCCGGCAAGCGCCGCATAACCGCCATAGCTGGCGCCGACGATGCAGACCCTCTTGGGGTCGATGACACCCTGCCCTGCCAGATGCCGCACACCGTCCGAGAGGTCGGTCTGCATTTTTCGACCCCACTCCCCATGACCGGCCTCCAGCAGCTCCCGCCCAAACCCGTCCGAGCCCCGAAAGTTGACCTGGAGGACAGCATATCCCCGCGACGCCATGCCCTGGGCCCACCAGTCGAAGCCCGGCGCGTCCCGGGAGGCCGGCCCGCCGTGCGGGAACACAATGAGGGGCAGGTCTTTGGGCGTGCTGCCGTTGGGCGTTGTCAGATAGCCGGAGAGCGTGCGCCCGTCCGCAGCCTTGAAGCTGACGCTCTGTTTGAGCGCAATATCGGCGGTGGTCAGATCCGCATAGGCCGGGCCCAGCCATGTCGCGCGTTTGGAATCCAGGTCAATCACCGCGTAGGCCAGCCCCTCCCTGGCGGAGTCCACCGAGACCGCGATCTTCCGCCTGTCCGCCGACCAGGACTCCAGCTCGACGCGATCGCCTTTGAAGGCCGCCATCACTGTGCGCCAGGCCTTGGCGTCCTTCGGATCATAAAACGTGTACTGGGCGTCGTCGCCGACCAGCCGATAGTGCCCGATCACCAGACCGGACTGAGGGTCCCGGATCAGCGACTGCTCATCCAGCAAGGGCGTGACCTCGGCCGGCGTGGCGCCATCTGTCCGCGCCTCATGAACGGTCCAGTCGCCCTTTTCATCCGCCAAGGCGTAGAGGACAGAGTTGGCGTCGCGGCCCAGACCGATGAGATAGGGGGCCAACAGCGGTGCCGCGTTGGCTGAAGCGGCCTGGCGCCAGGGCTGTGCATCCCGGACCCGCAGCGTCCAGCGCCGCGACTTGCTGTCAAACAGCTCATGGGCGACCAGTTTGCCGTCAACGCCGATCAACCAGTCCTGCGTTGTGCTGAGACCTTGCTCGACTAGTCTACTGGTGGCCGTTGCAAGATCGATCCGAAATACCGACAGCAGCCCCTCGCCGCCCGAGAACATGATCCCCATCAGGAACACGGTGGGCTCGCCACGAACCGTGCGAATGACGGGCGCGTCAAAAATCGTGTTCATGCCGCCATAGGCGTCCTGCATCAGGGGCCTGAGCTTCCTGGACGGCAGGTTCAGCGCGAACGCCATGGACCACTCACGCTTTGAGTTGCCGATGAACAAGGGCTTGGAGGTCGTGCTGGTCACAAACAGAATGTCCTGTTCACCGGCCCACTGCATCTGACGGATCTTCGCCGCATCGGTGCGCGCCTTGAACACGACTTCGTTGGTTGAAAGGTTGCGAACTGTCAGCACCCGCTGCTCGCCATCGGTGGTGATGACCGCGATGGAGCTGCCGCTCGGCGAGATGGAAAGCATTTCCATGCTGGGCAGCTTGCCATAGGCGCCCAGCGGGGCTGCCGTCGCCGGCGCGCCAAGGCAGAAGGCGACAGCTAACGTCGCCAGAACCCGAATGATCGTCATGAACTCATACTCCCCCGGCGCAATTTCAGATTGCCGATGCTTGGGCCGCCCCGCAAGGGCGAACCTGAGCCGGATCAGTTGGGCGGATTGTGCTTTTCCACAAAGGCCATGGTCGCGGTCAGGGTCTGCAGCCGCGTCTCGCCCCGCGACAGCCAGTGGTCCTCGCCCTTGAGCACCAGCAGTTCCACTGGCTTGCCGGCTTTCTGCAGGGCCTCGGCCATGACCCGGCTCTGTTCCAGCGGCACGACGGAATCGTCTCGACCATGGACCAGCAGCACCGGAATCGTGACCCTGTCCGCCAGAGCGGCCGGGGATAGTTTGACCAGGGTCTCATCCTGGCCGTCCTTTGAGCCCATGAACCGTGTCCAGTACCGGAAGGCGCTGCGCCCCTTCTTTTCCCGAGACCAGGCCACCATGCGCTTCAGGTCTGAAACGCCGCCGTATGACGCAGCGCAACGGTAGACCCCGGTGTCCAGCGTCGCACCGGCCAGGGCCGCATAGCCGCCATAGCTGGCACCGACGATGCAGACGCGCCCGGGATCGATCACCCCCAAACCGGCAAGATGGGCCACCCCGTCGGACAGATCCGTCTGCATCTTGCGGCCCCACTGACCGTAGCCGGCCTCGAGGTGGGCGTCGCCAAATCCGTCCGAGCCTCGAAAATTCACCTGCAGCACGGCATAGCCACGCGAGGCCATGCCCTGGGCCCACCAATCGAACCCCGGTTCGTCACGCGCGGCCGGGCCACCGTGGGGAAAGACGATCAGCGGCAGGGCTTTCGCAGCCTTGCCCAGCGGCGTGGTCAGATAGCCCGACAGCGCCATGCCGTCGCGGGCCTTGAAGGCGATTGGCGACTGGGGCGACACATCCTCGAGATTGACCCCGACATATTCCTGCCCGAGCCAGGTCGCCTTGCGACTGGCGATATCCACCACAGCAAAGGCGGGACCCTCGGTGGGAGAGTCGACCCGGACAATGATCTTGCGACGATCAGCCGACCACGACCTGAGCTGAACCCGGGATCCGACGAAGGCCGCGCTGACGGATCGCCAGACCTTTGCATCGGCCGGATCAAAGAAATTGTAGTCGCCAGCGTCGCCCACCAGGGCAAACTGGCCGATGAGCCGACCGTCCTGCGGATCGTAGATCGGCGACGCATTGCCCGGCGCCGCCATCGACGGGGCGCTGACCGAGGCGTCCAGCTGCACCGAAGCCCAGACGGGCCGACCTTTGTCGTCGCGGCTGGCATAGAGCACCGACTTTCCATCCCCGGCGAGGCCCATCATCGACGGTGGGTCCAGCAACGCGGTCGCCCTAACGGCCTCGGGCCGGCCGGACCTGGATTTCAGCCGGATCGCCCACTGACCAGTCTTGTCATTGTAAAGTTCCTGGGCGAAGGGCTCGCCGTCCGGTCCGACAACCCAGTCACGTGTGTCGGGTCCGCCGATCTCCACAACCTCCGTCGTGTTTCGATCCAGATCCACACGAAAGAGGCTGATGCGTCCCTGGTTGTTCACAAAGGTGACGCCCTGGACGAACACTGTCGGTTCGCCCCGATAGTTGCGGACAACGGGGTTGCCATAAATGGTGTTCATCGCGTTGCCGACATTCTTCAGCAGGGGCGCCGCCTTGCGCGTCTTGACGTCCATCGTAAACGCCATGGCCCATTCGCGCTGGGTGGTTGTCAGGTCCGGCGGGCCTGAGGAGGTCACGGTCACCACAAAGACGAGGTGTCCATCGCCAGCCCAGCGCACGGACCGAACCTTGGCCTTGCCCGTGAACGCCCGCAGCACCACCGCGTCGGTTGCCAGGTTCCTGACGACAATGGTGCGGTCCTCACCGTCGGTGACAATCAGGGCCACCATTTCGCCCCCGGGGGCCATGGAGGCCGCCTCGATCGTCGGCAACCGGCCATACGCCTCAAGTAGGGCCGCTGCGGCCGGGGAGACAAAGCAAAGCAGGGCGGCCAGCGCTGCAAGCCCACGAGCAACCGTCATCGACCCCGCCCCAACCACGCTACAATTCCAGATTGCCGTGGGAACAGGATCGCCGCAAGGGCGCGGTTTTGTGGCTCAGTTCATCTCCGTCTTCTTCACCGGTTCCGGCGGCATCGGCGCGATCGGGACGCCGTCTTCGACCAGCTCGCGGACCTCGCCGGGCGTCGCCTGGCCATAGATGCCGCGGTCCTCGGCCTGGCCCTGGTGAATCGCGCGGGCTTCCGACGCGAAGTCGCCGCCGACGTCGTCGAAATTGGCCTCGACGTGGGCGCGGATGCGGCCTGCCGCCTCCATCATCATCGCCTGCATCTGCGCCGGTTCGACGTCGCGATGGGTGCGCCGCGTGCCGGTCACCGCCGGGGCCATGATCTGTTTGCGCACCTGTTTCGAGGCGCACATGGGGCATTCGATCAGGCCGCGCGCCTGCTGGTCGTCATAGTCGCCAGACGAGCCGAACCAGCCCTCGAAATCGTGGTCGTGCTCACAGGAAAGCGCGTAGCGGATCATCAGCGATGACTGTCGTGCGGGCAGGTCTGAATGAGGCCAACGTTCATGCGCCCTGTCTACAGCGCCTTTCGGGTTCTGTCGCCAGCGTCCTGGATGGGGCGTCAGGTCGTCCGGGGCCATGGGACCACATTCGCAAGACCGGTTGGTCGACTTGAGGAAACGATGCGGCTAAAGCGCGTCTGCCGGCGGCGCCGGTTTCGATCGATTGACATCGGGCCAACCTTCCCAGGGACTACACATGCAGTTTGACGACGTTATCCTCGGTCGCCGCAGCATCCGCGGGTACAAGCCCGATCCTGTCCCCCGGGCGCTGATTGAAGAGGTCATCGGCCTGGCCATGCGCGCGCCGTCGTCGATGAACACCCAGCCGTGGAACTTCTACATCATCACCGGCGAGCCGCTGGACCGCATCCGCGCCGGCAACACCGAGCGCAACGTGGCGGGCGTGCCGCAATCGCGAGAGTTCCGCACGGGACAGGCTTTTGCCGGTCCGCACCGCGAGCGGCAGATCGGGGTCGCCAAGCAGCTGTTCTCGGCCATGGGGATCGCACGCGAAGACACCGCCATGCGCCAGGACTGGGTGCTGCGCGGCTTCCGGCAATTCGACGCCCCGGTCTGCGTCATCATCACCTATGACAAGGTGCTGGACGGCAGCGATGACACCCCCTTCGACTGCGGTGCGGTGGCGACGGCGCTGGTCAATGCGGCCTGGTCGCGCGGGCTGGGCGCGGTGATCAACAGCCAGGGCATCATGCAGTCGCCGGTGGTGCGCGAACACGCCGGAATCGCCGAGGATCAGGTGATCATGAAGAGCATCGCGCTGGGCTGGCCGGACGAGGCCTTCCCGGCCAATGCGGTGGTGTCGGAACGCAAATCCCTCGAAGAGGCGACCGTGTTTGTGGGCTTCGGCGACTAATGGCCACCATCGCCTGGTCGCCGAGGCGCGGTTGCCGGGCGCGGCGCACACCGACCTATCCGCGCTGACAGAATTCCTCGGCGCCAGAGGCGACCCCCGGCATTGACAAGTGGGGGTCGCGCCGTGAAAAACCCGCGCCTCTTGCCAAGGGTGGAGTCCGACCGCTTCCCATGACCTACATCGTCACCGACGCCTGCATCAAATGTAAGTACATGGACTGTGTGGAAGTGTGCCCGGTCGACTGCTTCTATGAGGGCGAGAACTTCCTGGCCATCAGCCCGGAGGAATGCATCGACTGCGGGGTCTGCGAGCCGGAGTGCCCGGTCGATGCCATCAAGCCGGATACCGAGGATGATCCCGACGGCAAGTGGCTGAAGATCAACACCGACTACGCGAAGATCTGGCCGAACATTACGGTTAAGGGCGAAGCCCCTGCTGACGCCGACGCGTTCGAGCGTGAAGAGGGCAAGTTCGAGAAGTACTTCTCGGAAAAGCCCGGTCGCGGGTCCTGATCGAGGTCCCGTCGCGCACCGGCGTGTGGGGCCAACCCTTTCTTTCCGCTAGTTTTTGTGCTACGGTCGCCAGCGACAGGACAGTGGGGCTACGCCTGCGTCGGTCGTTGAAATCAAGAACAGCCGTCCGGCGGCGTGGTCGGAACGAGCGAAGGGTGTCTTAACAGGTCAGTTTCCCGATACAGCGACATCACCGCCGCGGGCCATTCGCGGAAGGGATGTTTTTGTCGCTGTTCCGGGGGTCTCGCCAGGGTAGCGCCGCGGCGACGCGGACGCATTTTTAGAGGTGTCACCAATGAGCAAGAGCAGTCACGAATTCACGGTTGGCGATCATGTCGTCTATCCGGCCCATGGCGTGGGTCAGGTCCAGGGCGTCGAGGTCCAGGAAGTGGCCGGCATGCAGCTCGAAGTCTATGTGATCACCTTCGACCACGAAAAAATGACCCTGCGGGTGCCCACCGCCAAGGCGAAGACCGCCGGCCTGCGCTCGCTGGCCGAGACCGGTGTCGTCTCCAAGGCCCTGACGACCCTGAAAGGTCGCGCCCGCGTCAAGCGCACCATGTGGTCGCGTCGCGCCCAGGAATACGAAGCCAAGATCAACTCCGGCGACCTGATCTCCATCGCAGAAGTGGTGCGCGACCTGCACCGCGCCGACAACCAGCCGGAACAATCCTATTCCGAACGCCAGCTGTACGAATCAGCCCTGGATCGCATGGCCCGCGAGGTCGCCGCCATCGAGCGGATCGACCGCGACGCCGCCATTGTGATGCTGAACAAGTCGCTGCTGAAAGCGCCGGTTGCGGCGGCCGCCGCGGCCGCCTGACCGCGTCAAAACGCCCGACTGAAGCGCCCGGCCTTACCGCCGGGCGTTTTCATTTTGGCGCCACAGCCGCAATGCGCTAGGACGCCGTCCGCGTGGCCTCGTAGCTCAGCCGGATAGAGCAGGGCTTTCCTAAAGCCAAGGTCGGGGGTTCGAGTCCCTTCGAGGCCGCCACGCAGTCCGGGCGACGGATCTCTTGGGCGACGTCACCCGGGCCGATCTCCTGCGCGACTACCCGATCCGCCAGGTTGACAGCCTTCCTGCTTGTCTGACGAGTACCGGCCTGAATGCGCCGGTCCTCCCGGCCCCACAAAAAGGACGCCTCAATGCCCGCCGCCACCAATCGGCCCATCAACCGCAAGGTCGTGCTGGTCAAACACGTCGAGGGCATGGTCGGGCCTGAACACTTCCGGTTCGAGGAGGAGCAGGCGCGCGAGCCCAATGACGGCGAAGTGCTGGTCAAGGTAGATTCGATCTCCATCGACGCGTTCATCCGCACCAGCCTCAACGACTTCGAGGGCCTGCATACCCAGGTCAAGGTCGGCAGCACCGTCATCGCGCTGGGCGTCGGGCGGGTCGTCGAGAGCAATGCGCCGGGGTATGCCGTCGGCGACGCGGTCTCTGGCCCCCTGTTTGCCCAGACCTACGCCACGATGCCGGCGGCCATGATGCAGAAGATCGATGACGCCCTGCCGTTGTCCACCTATCTCGGCGCCCTTGGCCTGACCACCGGCCTCACCGCCTATGTCGGCATCCGCTACGTCGGCGAGGTCAAGGCCGGCGAAACCGTGCTGGTCTCGGCGGCGGCGGGGGCGGTCGGATCGATCGTCGCCCAGATCGCGAAAATTCTCGGCGCCAAGGTCATCGGATTGGCTGGAGGGCCTGAGAAGGTCGCGTTCCTGACCGGGACCCTGGGCATCGACGCGGCCATTGACTACAAGAACGAAGATGTCGCGGCGCGGCTGAAGGCGCTGGCGCCGGAAGGCATCGATGTCTTCTTCGACAATGTGGGCGGCGAGGTTCTGGACATCGCGTTGGACAACATCCGGGAACGTGGCCGGGTGGTCATCTGCGGGGCCATCTCCCAGTACAACGATCACCAGAATATTCGCGGCCCAGGCCTCTACCTGCGCCTGGCCGAACGCTATGCGCGGATGGAAGGCTTCACGGTGATGCATTTCCCGCAGCACTTCGCCGAGGCCTCGACCCAGATCGTCCAGTGGATGAACGAAGGCAAGCTGACGATGCCCGAGCAGGTCGAGCACGGTATCGACGCCTTCCCCGCCGCGCTGCGAAAGCTCTTCGAGGGGCGCAACACCGGAAAGATGCTGGTCAAACCCTGACGATGAAGCCGCTGGGCGGCGGTGACTAAGGTCATCCGCGAAAGGAACCGTCATGGGAAACTATGTCTATCCCGGCATCGTCAGCAGCCTGGCGCTGCTGGTCTACTATTTGACGCTGCTGCGTTCAGGCATGGCCCGAGGCAGGTTCAAGGTCGAAGTGCCGTCGCACAGTGGGCCACCGGAATACGAGCGTTACGTGCGCGCGCACCAGAACACGCTCGAACATCTGGCGCTGTTCCTGCCGGGATTGTGGCTGTTCTCGTTCGCCGTTGACCCACTTTGGGCGGCGGGCATTGGCATGCTCTGGCCCATCGGGCGACTGTGGTACGCGCTCGGCTACACGACGGCGCCGGCGAAGCGAATGCCCGGCCTGCTGATGAGCATGCCACCGATCTACATCTTCGTGCTCGGGTCACTGGCGGGCTTCGCCCTGAAGGCGTTCAAAGTCGTTGGCTGAGCGGCGTCACGTCAGCCATTTCCGATGGTTGCCAAGGCCAGACTCAACTTGCCTTACCTCGCGGCGGTTGGCCGAAGGTCGTCATGACACCAGACCCAAGGACATTCATGCCCACGCTCTTTGATCCCATCCGCCTTGGCGGGCTAGATCTGCCCAATCGTGTGCTCATGGCGCCTCTGACCCGCATGCGGGCCGACCCCGCAACGCGGGCCCCCACCGATCTGGTCGCGGAACAGTACGCGCAACGTGCTTCCGCCGGTCTGATCTTCGCCGAGGCGACCTCGGTCGACCCCATGGGGGTTGGCTACGTTGGCACGCCAGGCATCTGGTCGGACGTCCAGGTTGAGGCCTGGCGCAAGGTGACCGCTGCGGTCCATCGCGTGGGCGGACGCATCGTCCTGCAGCTATGGCATGTGGGCCGGATTTCGGAGCCTGCGGTGCTGGACGGCGCAACCCCGATCTCCAGCAGCGCCGTCGCCTGCAGTGGTTTCATCAGTCAGGTGAAGCCCAAACGCCCGTTCCCGACGCCGCGAGCGCTGGAGCTAAGCGAGATTCCAGGGGTCATTGAAGGCTTCCGGCGCGCGGCGGAAAACGCTCAGGCCGCAGGCTTCGACGGTGTCGAAATCCACGGCGCCAACGGCTACCTGCTCGATCAGTTTCTGCAGGACTCCTGCAACAGGCGCACGGACGCCTATGGCGGATCCATCGAGAACCGCGCCCGCCTGCACCTCGACATTGCTGACGCCTGCATTTCGGTGTGGGGCGCAGAACGGGTCGGCATGCATCTGGCGCCGCGCGGCGACGCGCAGGACATGGGCGACACGGACCCGCGGGGTACGTTCACCTATCTGGCGCGCGAACTGGCAAAGCGCGAGATCGGCTATCTGTTCCTGCGTGAACATGTCGGGCCTGATCGCCTGGCGCCCGCGATCAAGGCGGCGTTCGGTGGCCCGGTGGTGCTCAATGAGCAGTTCACCCTGGAGCAGTCCATCGCCGACCTGGACGCCGGGATCGCCGATGCCATCGCATTTGGCCGCAATTTCATCGCCAACCCGGACCTGCCCGAGCGGCTACGGACGGGTGCCCCGCTGAATGACCTGAACCCGGCCACGCTCTATGCCCCCGGCCCGGCGGGCTATACGGACTATCCCACGTTGGAGATGGCCGGGGCGGCAACAGCCTGAGTTCACAGTGGCTGGCGACCGGGGTCTGGAGCCTCACC
>JANNFM010000452.1:0-1965 GCA_031379795.1 Alphaproteobacteria bacterium | reverse complement strand
GGCGCAGGAGATCGAGGAGCAGCATCGCCACCATGCCAAGCCCCTGTGCATTACCCCGCGGGAAGCCGGCCCGGAACTCAAGCGCATCCGGCTGGACACCCTGGTCGGCATGGGGTTCTCCACCCTCGTCTCGCTGGCCATCGTCTATGCCACGGCCGCCACCCTGAATGCGCACGGGATCACCGACATTACGACGTCGTCCCAGGCGGCCGAGGCGCTTCGGCCCATTGCCGGACCCTTCGCCTTCGCCCTGTTCGCCCTGGGCATCATCGGCACCGGCATGCTGGCCGTCCCGGTGCTGGCGGGGTCGGCGGCCTATGCGGTCACCGAAATGGTCGGCGTGGCGGGCAGCCTGGACGCCAAGCCGCTGCGCGCGCGACTGTTTTACGCCACCATCGCCGTGACCACCTTGCTGGGCGCGTCGCTCAACTTCGTCGGGATCGACCCGGCCAAGGCGCTCTACTGGGCTGCGGTCGTCAATGGCGTACTCGCCGCGCCGCTGATGGCCGCCATGATGCTGATCGTCCGAAATCCGCGCGCCATGGGCCGCCTCACGCTGTCACGGGGAGCCACGATCCTGGGCTGGGGGGCCACAGGCATCATGGCGGCGGCGACCGTGGTTTTCTTTGTGAGCTTGATCTAGGCTGAGCATCACGGCGCTCCGGCGCAGAACCTTCCGCCCCGGGCTGACATGACCGCCACCCTCCGTCGCATTCAGGCCGCAGACCTGGCCCAGATCGCGCGCTTCCCGTTCACGGTCTCAATCCGCGAGCCGCTGACGGACGGCGCGCAGCTTCGCGCCGCCTTCGACGCCACCGGCTTCTGGACCGATGACGCCGGCGCTGTCGCCATCGTCGAAGACGGCCGGATGGTCGGCACCTGCCAGTTCTACCGCGCCGCACCCTGCATCCACGGCCTTGAACTGGGCTATATCCTGCATGATCCCGCCAACCGGGGTCGGGGGCTGGCGCCGCCAGCGGTAAGAGCCTTCTCCGACCTGCTCTTCGCCGAGCGTCCCGCGATTTATCGCCAGCAGTTGATCATCGAGGCCTGGAACACGGCGTCCTGGAAGCTGGCCGAACGCTGCGGCTTCACCCGCGAGGGCCTGCTGCGGAGCAGCGGCTTCGGCGAGGGAGATCCTGCCGACTGCCTGCTCTACGCCCGCACCCGCAAGGACTGGCAGGAAGAAGCCACCTCGATGATGGGCGTGGCGGTCAGTTAGGCGGCGGCAGTCTTACGGCCTGGATCGGAGCGCGACGACCACTTCAGGATGGCCGCTTCCAGCGTGGAAATGTCGATCGGCTTGGACAGGTAGTCGTCCATGCCCGCTTCAAGACACTGTTCCCGATCACCCTTCAGCACATTGGCAGTCAGGCCGATAATGGTCGTATGGCGTCCCATCTCCAGGTCCAGCGCCCGGATCGCCGCCGTGGCGTCGAGCCCGTTCATGACCGGCATCGAGACATCCATCAGGATCAGGTCAGGGCGGAATGCGTCCAGAGCATCGACCGCGTCCTGGCCGTTGTCGACGATCTTGCAGGCATAGCCCATGGTCTGCAGGATCTCAGCGATCACCATCTGATTGACGGTGTTGTCCTCGGCGACCAGCACCTTCAGACCGTACTTGAACGTGTCCGTGGGCGTCGAGGCGGGGGCGGGCTCGCCAGACTGCGTTGCGGCCATTTCGGGTCCCATGGCGCGCAGCAGGTCAATCCGCGCGTCGCTTATCACCTCAAGTATCGTATTGAACAACGAAGACGACGCGGCCGGCTTGATCAGCTGTGAGGCCACGCCCAACCGTCGGAATTCCACCACCTCCGCTTCGCTGGATCCCGAGCTTAGCATGATGATCGGGACGGCCTGCGTCGCTGGATTTCCCACAACCCGGGTCGCCGTCTCCATGCCGCTCATGATGGGCATGTGGTGATCCAGAATGATCAGTTGAAACGGCGTGTCGAAATGGAC
>JANNFM010000430.1:0-2452 GCA_031379795.1 Alphaproteobacteria bacterium | reverse complement strand
GGCATGTTGATGTCCAGCACAAGTCCATCGGGGCGAACGTGGGCAATCCGGCTGAGCGCATCGCTGCCGTTGCGGGCGGAAAACGTCTGAAACCCTGCCAGCTCCAGACGCGTGGTGATGAGTTCCATGACCATGGGATCATCTTCGGCGACGACAATGCGGGGGCGGGCAGCGCTACTGGCCATTTGCGGGTCTCACTTCTGAAAATTCCACCGGGTCTTGCCAACGGGTGACGCGTTCAAGCTCCGAGATGAACTCGGTCGCGACGATGGGCTTGCCAACGACCCCGTCGAAGCCGCCACCACCCTCGAGGACGCTGTCAGACGGGTCGGCTGTAAAGGCCAGCACGGGGACATCCTGATTTGGCCCGTCGTGGGCGCGTAGCTTCGACAACGCCTCGACGCCATCCATGACGGGCATGTGAAGATCGAGCAGAATGACATCGAACGGCGCGCTCATCGCCGCATCCAGCACCTGCTGGCCGTCCTCGGCCTCCGTCACCTCGGCGCCAAGTTGCTCGAGCAACAGCCGCGCCAGCACCCGGTTTGACGCATTGTCATCGGCGAGCAGCACACGCACGCCGACGAGGTTTCCGGCGTCGCCTTCCAGATCGGGTCGCGAGGCACCGAGCGCCGCGCCCTCGGGCGCATGGATTTCGAAATAGAAGGTAGAACCCTGCCCCGGAACGCTGGTGACCCCGATTTCACCCTCCATGGCTTCGACCAGCGCCTTGCTGATGGCGAGACCCAGCCCGGTGCCGCCATGCTTGCGGGTTGATGAGGCATCGACCTGCGAGAAGCGCTGGAACAGCTTCTGGCACTGGATGTCGTCCATGCCGGAACCGGTATCCTCGACCTCGAACCGCAACGCATTTCGGGCGGGAAAATACACCATGCGAAGTCGGACCACGCCCGCCTCGGTGAACTTGATGGCGTTGCCGATCAGGTTCAGCAAAATCTGCCTCACGCGATCAGGATCAATCACCACCAGCGCAGGCGCCGCCGAAACCTCCTCAAACTCCAGCCAGAGCGACTTTTCCTCGGCCTGGGGCGCGAACATCGCGATGGCGTCCTGGGCCAGTTCAGTCACATCGACCGACTGGGGCGTGATCGACATCTGGCTGGCTTCCAGCTTCGAGAAATCCAGAATGTCATTGACGATGGCCAGCAAAGCCTTGCTGGCGCCGTTGACGCGTTTGACATAGCCCATCGCCGCTTCCGCCAGGTCGGAGCGAGCCGACAACAGGCTGGAAAATCCCAGGATCGCGGTCAGCGGGGTGCGGATTTCATGGCTCATGTTCGCCAGAAATTCCGACTTCACCGACATCGCATCGACCGCCTCGTCGCGCGCAAGCTGAAGCTCGGTCTCCATTGCCTTGCGGTGCGTGACGTCGCGCACAGTGTCCTGAAGACTGACCAACTGACCGGTCTCAGGGTCGAACACCGCCCGCGGGCTGGCTTCCAGCCAAAGCATCCGGCCATCCTTGTGGAACACCCGGTATTCGTAACGGACAACGGGTGCGCCAGGCCCTGCAGCGATGTGGTCAGTCGCTTTTTTCACGGTCGGCTTGACGTCATCAGGATGGACGATCGACCAGGGTGACTTGCCGACCAACTCCTCAGGCCGATAGCCCAGAACTTTCGTGACGGCCGGCGACACATAGGTCACCTGACCCTCGGGATCGTAGCAGGTGATGATGTCTTGCGCGTTTTCGGCGAGCAGACGATAGCGCGCTTCGTTCTCGGCCAGCGCGAACTCGGCTTCCTTTTTCAGGGTCACATCGCGGAAGGCGCTCACAATCTGCAAGACCGACCCGTCGTCTCCCCGGATCGCTGTGGGATTACCCTGGATCCAGCGATAGGCGCCCGATTTGGTTCGGAACCGGAACTCGCGCACGACGGAACGGTCTGGACCTTGTTTGCTGAAATTTTTCGCGCGCGTCGTCAGCACAAGCTGGAGATCGTCGGGGTGAACAAGGCTTGCTTGTGAGACCGCCATGATCTCCTCCGGCTCATAGCCGAACTGCCGACACCCCGGGGACACTTCCAGCGTCGCGCCGTCACGACCCGTCCGGATAATCATGTCGGTCGTGTTCTCGACCAGGTATCGCAGCCTGGCCTCGCTCTCGGCCAGCGCCAGTTCGGCCTCCTTGCGCTCCGTCACGTCGCGAAATGTACTGATCAGCTCCAACGGAGCGCCGCTTTCGTCCCGGGTAACGGTGGGGCTTCCCTGGAGCCAGCGGTATTCGCCTGATTTCGTGCGGAATCGGTACTCTCGGCTAAGACTCCAGTCGGCAGAATGACCGGAAAAGTTGTCGCGCGCCGCAGCGACGGCCGCGCCCAGGTCCTCCGGATGAATGAGGGCCAGTGATGTCTGGCCGACCAGGTCATCAGGCTCATAGCCAAACGCGCGACAGGCCGGCGAGACCTCGAGGATGCGGCTGGTCTGATCC
>JANNFM010000373.1:0-6359 GCA_031379795.1 Alphaproteobacteria bacterium | reverse complement strand
CTCCAGACCGGCCTCTGCGCGGCTTGGACCAACGGCGCGAGCGGGGCCAGTGCCGTTGAGTAGGCCGCCGCAAGGTCACGCCGGCGCGCCGCAAACCGCGGAAGCTTCTTGAGCTGCGACAGGCCCAGGGCGCAGAGAATGTCCGGCAGTCGATAGTTGAAACCTGGCTCAGGCATTTCGTACCACCAGGGCTCGCACCCTTCGGGTCGCACCATGCCGTGGCTGCGCAAGGCCTTCAGGCGGGTCGCAAGGGCAGGATCGTTCGTCGTCACCATGCCCCCTTCGCCGGTTGCGATGGTCTTCACCGGGTGAAAAGAAAAGGTGGCCATCGCCGAGTGCCGGGTGTCACCGACCGTTTCGGCGACGTTGCCGTATCGCATCGTTGTGCCCAGCGCGTGCGGAGCGTCCTCCACAAGAACCGCCCCCGCGGCGCCGGCGAGTGCGGCCAGTGCTGGCAGATCGACGGCATCGCCCCGCAAATGCACCGGCAAGACGGCGCGCAAGCGACGGTCGCCGACCTTACCTAAAGCCGCCTCAAGAGATGGGGGTGTCATGAGGCCGCTGTCCGGGTCAACGTCGGCAAAAATCACATCGGCGCCGACATATCGGGCGCAATTGGCCGTGGCCAGGAACGTGATCGAGGGTACGATCACGACCTCGCTGGCCTGAACCTCCAGCGCCAGCATCGCCAGATGAAGGGCTGCTGTGCCATTGGCGCAGGCGACCGCGTGCCGCGCACCCACCGTCTCGGCAAAGGCCAATTCGAAGGCGTCGACGGCAGGGCCGGTCGTCAGGAAATCCGCCTTCAAGGCCTCGACGACCGCGGCGACGTCGTCGTCCTCGATTGTCTGGCGGCCATAAGGAAGCATCGGTGGATCCATACCTAGTCGTCGGCGCGGCGACGGCGCTCCCTGGCGGCACCCTCGCCCAGCATCCGGGTCAATCCAGGGCCGTCGAGCCAATCGTCGTTGGTGTCGCTGGCGTAGCAGAAGTCCTCGACCAGTCGCCCGCCCACGAGTGGCACCCGGGTATACTCCACGAAGGCCGGTTCAATGGCGTAGCGGTCCCCAAGGTCGACCGTGTTGCGGGCGTCATCCCCCGAAATCATCATCTCGTGAAGCTTCTCGCCAGGCCGAATGCCGACGACCTTGGTCGCTAGTGTTGGCGCCATCGTCGCGGCGATATCTGTGATCTTCATTGAGGGAATCTTGGGCACGAAGATTTCGCCGCCATGCATCCCCTCCAGCGAGGACAATACGAAATCAACGCCTTCTTCCAGCGTGATCAGGAACCGCGTCATGCGCGGGTCGGTGATCGGCAACTCGGTGGCACCACGCTGGATCAGCCGCAGGAAGAACGGAATCACCGAGCCCCGCGAGCCAACGACGTTGCCATAGCGCACCACCGAAAACCGCGTGCCAATGTCACCCGACAGATTGTTCGCCGCGACGAAGGTCTTGTCCGACGCCAGCTTGGTCGCACCGTAGAGATTGATCGGATTGCAGGCCTTGTCCGTAGACAGCGCTACGACCTGCTGCACGCGATTGGCCAGGCAGGCGCGGACCACGTTTTCAGCGCCCATGATGTTGGTGTGGATGCACTCCGACGGATTGTACTCGGCTGCAGGCACCTGTTTGAGCGCCGCGGCGTGGATCACGATGTCGACGCCGCGGAACGCCAGCGAGAGCCGCTCACGATCCCTGACGTCGCCGAGGAAGAAGCGCATCGCGGAGAGTTTCTCGGGAGGGAACCGCTCTGCCATGTCAATCTGCATCTCGCTCTGCTTCAGCTCATCGCGGGAATAGACGATAAGTTTTCGGGGCTTGTATCGTTCCAGCACGGTCTCGATGAACCGGCGGCCGAACGAGCCGGTGCCTCCGGTCACCAGGATAACCTTGCCATCGAGGTTGAGGTTGGTCGGTGCAAATCGGCCCAAGGGGCGCTCCCGTCTCGCTGAGTCGCCCCCCTTGTCGCAGCCCGGCGTAAAGAGACCGCTAACCATAATCCGGGATGCTGCAACGATGAATCGTCGCATTCTGACAGCCGTCCTGATCGGCCTTGCCCTGCCGGCCACCGCCCTTGCCGCAGGCGGTGAAAAGAAGAAGACGTCCGGCAGCGAGAACTACGTGCAGATGGACCCCCTGTTGGGCACCACGATCCGTGGCAGCGGCAAGCGCGGCGTGTTGGCTGTGGACTGTGGCCTGGACGTCCCCGATCCCGTGTTGCGGACCCTGGCCCAGAAGTCCGTCCCGCGACTCCGCGCGGCCTATGTGCAGACGATCCAGTCTTACGCTGCAGGTCTGGGTCCAACTGCGCTACCGAACGCCGACTACATCGCCAGCACGCTGCAGCGCCAGACGGACGCCATCCTGGGGCGGCGTGGTGCGCGCGTTCTGCTGGGCGGGATTGTCGCGAACTAGTGTGCTGGATCTGAAGTTCGCCCTCTTGTCGGACCAGGCGCTGAGCGAGCTTCAGATCCAAGAAGCACACTAGAAACATAGACTTGCTAGTGTCCTTATCGATTCCAAAGTTCGTCTGAGCCTGCCCCAAGCGCTTGCGAACTTCGGAATCGGGACACTAGCTTTTGGCGATCTCATTCATGAACGTCGCCAGCGCGACATCCAGTTCGGTGACTCCATCGGCGTCGTGGGTCGCAAGGGTAACCTCGACGCGATTGTAGACGTTGAACCACTCCGGATGATGATCCAGCGTCTCGGCCTTGATCGCGGCGCGGGTCATGAAGCCGAAGGCCGCGTTGAAGTCCTTGAACTTGAATGTGCGCTGAACTGCATCACGCTCGCCATCCGCCGCATGCCAATCCGGCAGTTGCTTCAGCGCCTCGGCAGCCCCGATCCTGACGGGCCGTGTCACGTTGCAGCCTCCTCAGGAAAGCTGAGGCCGGTCAGCGCCGACAGCTCGGCCAGGGTTTGGTCGACATCCACGACCTTGATGGCCTTCATGCCCAGCGCGGCGGCCGGCTTACAGTTGATGCCGAGGTCATCCAGATAGATGCAAGCCTCGGGCTTCACCCCAAGTTGCTCGCACATCATCAGATATATCTGGGGGTCCGGCTTGCGCACCCCAGCCTTGGAGCTTTCGATGATCGCGTCGAACAGCGGCATCACCTGGGCCATGGCCCCGGCGGTGCGTTGACTGGCGTCCTGGCCGGGGCTGTGCATCGAGACGACGTTATTGGTGATGCAGGCGACCTTGAAGTGGCCTTTGCATATCCTGAGCGCCTCCACCATCCGCGGACGCAGCATGCCATTGAGCAGCGGCAACACATCGGCCCCGCGAACGGGATGGCCCAGCGCTGACGATTCGGCGAGAAACAGGGCGTCGAACCGACTTGTGTCCACCTCGTTGCGTTCAAACAGCGCCCAGGCGTTGGTATCGGGGTTGGTCGAGTTCACCCTGCGGATCAGGTCCTTTGGCAGACCCTGCTGGGCTTCGTAGCGATTGAACGCTTCAAACGGGGACGTGGTGAACACGCCGCCAAAATCCCAGATCACCGCTTCGACCGTCACTGCACCACTCCTGCACCACTTTTGAGCGGAGCGGACGCTAGAGGTGGCCGCGCGGACGTGCAAGTTAGGGTCGATGTTTCCCTCACGGCTTCCCCGCCCGCTTCGGCTCGCGCTCTTTGGCCTGGCGGTCCTGATTCTGCTGGTTCTTTGTCTGACTCCATCGGCCCGGTTGCCCGATCCTGGGACGGGGGACCGGATTGAGCACACCGCCGCCTGGTTCGTGCTGACGGCCGCCGGTTACCTGCTGGCACCAAACCGCAGGATCGCGATCCCGGCGTTTGCAGTGGCCTACGGCGCAGCGATTGAGGTCTTGCAGGGCGCTGTCGGGACCGGGCGACACAGTGACCCGGCGGATTTCATAGCTGATTGTATCGGGGTCATGCTGGCCGTCGCGTGCTTCCTGGTTGCACGGCGGGTCTGGCCGCGGTGAGCCTTCGCCATGCCCCGTGGGAAGAGGCTGCGGAGTTCCGGATCGGCCTGCGTCCCATTGATGTCGCGGCCTGGTTCGAGGGTGGCGAAATTGACCCGGCGACGCGGAAAGACCCGCTGTTGGCCGCCCATCCCGCCGATGTCTGGGCCGAGACGGAAGGCTCGCGCCCGGCGCAGACCGAGGCACTGGGCCTGATCGCTGAAGCGCAAGGCCGCAATATCCCGGGTCTGGACCACCCGCCCTTGTTGGCGGCGGGCCGGGCGGTGGCTGACGATCTTTGCCTGATGGAGCGTCGCGATGGCGACTGGCGACTGACCGCGCTTATACTCTGCGCCGGAAGCTTCTTTACCGCATCCGAGGTGATCGGCCGCAACCTGGCCGAATTGCATCGCCCTGTGACGGGTTTCCAGGAGAGGCTGTTGACCCGTGTCACCCGCATCTTCGACAGTCTGCGCGACGACCTGATTCTGGAGCGTCGCAACTGGAGCATTGTCAGCGACCCCAGCCTGTTCGCCCCGGACCCTGCGCCAATGCGGGCCGCCATTGGCGCGATCGATCCCGCCGCAGCCGCCGATTCCGTATGGGTTCGCGTCGAGCGCCAGACGCTGCGGCGGCTTCCGGTCTCGGGCGGTATGCTCTTCACGATCCGGGTCTGGCTCACGCCGCTGTCCGAGATCGCCAGGGAGCCGGAGCGCCTGGCCCGCTTTGCGCAAGCCTGGCGCACGGCTCACGCGGATTTCCGGGCCTACAAGCGGCTGGAACTCTACGACGATTTGGTTGCGCGGGTTATCGACGGCGTTTGATCGCGCCCGTATGGTCTAGAGATGACTGAGCCTGTGACGCCCAAGCCGTTCATCTACCTTGCCGTTCCTTGCTATGGTGGCGTGCTGAACCTCTACTTCGTCAATTCCATGCTGGCCCTCCAGGATGCCTGCCGGGAACGTGGGCTTGGTCTGCATATCGACCTGATGGGTGGTGACGCCCTGATCACACGGGCCAGGTCTCGCCTCGCGGCGCAATTCCTCAAGCACCCGGAGGCCACCCACCTCCTGTTCATCGACGCCGACATCGGGTTTACGCCCCAGAACGTTTTCCGACTGCTGGACGCGGACAAGGAAGTCATCGCTGCGGTTTGCCCGCTGAAGCGGATCGACTGGGACAAGGCGCGCCGCGCCGCCAAGGCCGATGTTCAAGACCTCCAGGCGGTCTCGATTGGCTACGTCGTCCGGTTTTTGCCGAACCCTGACAATAGCGTGAACGTGGAAAACGGGTTCGCCGAGGTCGCCTATGGCGGCACTGGCTTTCTGATGATCAAGCGCAACGCGATGCAGCGGATCTGCGATGCCCACCCTGAACTTCGGGCCAAGATGCGCGACATGGCCGACACCATGGCCGAGGAGGCGGTGATGGTGTTCGACACCATGGTCGAGCCCGAGACTGGCCAGTACCTCTCCGAAGACTACGCGTTCTGCCGCCGCTGGCGCGACCTGGGTGGCGAGATCTGGGCCGACTTCGAGGCGCGCCTGACCCATGTCGGCCACGCCGCCTATACCGGCAGCCTGATGCAGGCGCTGCAAGCCGGGGTGTGAGCGATGGCTACTCGGCCGGGGCCGCCGCCGCGGCTTTCCGGGCGGCGATGGCGGCGCGGGTCTGGTCGTAGGACGTCCTGTTGATCCGATAGCGACCATAGAAGAAGGCGGCCACCACCGCGGGAACACCTGCGATCACGCCGTCCCACAGCGCCAGACTGTGCAGCACCTGGATATCGACCTCGCCCGGCTTGGCCTTCTCCGGGAAGGCGATGAAGGTCAGAACAAGCCCGGCGAGCGCCGTGCCAACCGCCTGGTCGACCTTCGCGAACAGCGTCCGGGTGGAATAGAGCACGCCCTCCTGGCGGATGCCGTGCTTGGCTTCGTTCTCGTCGGCCACATCGGCCAGCGCCGACATAACGCTGATCGACAGCACACTCAGCGCGCCGCTTGAGATCGCCGAGAACACGATCAGGATGGGGACGATAAACGGGGTCTCATGGCTCCAGAAACCCATCAGGCCCATGCCTGTGGGAATGGCCGGAACCACGCCATAGGTCACCGCGGCGGCGATCATCGTGGTCTTCTTGTCGTAGCGGCCATGCAGGCGGGCAGCCATGATGAAGGCGGTGGCATAGCCGACGAAGGTGCCGATCACGAAGAAGCTGAGCTCTTCACTGTCGAGCCCCCAGAAGAAGGTGTTCACATAGACGTGCAGCACCGTGCGCAGGCCCAAGGCCAGCGACAGGAAGAAGAAGCCCACCAGCAACCAGACATAGTTGATGTTGGTCATCGCCGACTTCACGTCGGAAAAGAAGGCGAGCGCGCTGAAGGGCGGGGTTTCCTTGGCCGGCTGCGGCAGATGCTTGATGC
>JANNFM010000343.1:0-2866 GCA_031379795.1 Alphaproteobacteria bacterium | reverse complement strand
ACCGTGGCGCTGCGGCTGTTGGATTCAAAACGGTACAGCGCATATGACGTCCAGAGTGGTGCCACCTGCGGGATGACCCCCCAGTTGATCTCGTGCAATTTGGCCGCCCCGGTGGCGCGGACGCCTTCCACCGGACCCCGGTCGATGGACTCGACCGCCTCGGAGAACAGCTTGGCCAGCACACCTGAGGTGTTGATCGCCAGCGCCATCACCCCGGCCAGCGGTCCTGGTCCCACCGCCACCAGAAAGATCATCCCCAGCACCAGGTCCGGCGCCGAACGCACGATGTCGAGGAACCGGCGAACGGGAATCTGGATGAAGGCTGGCGTGATGTTCCGTGACGCCAGCAGGCCCAGCGGAATCGCCATGAGCACCGCGAGCGACGTCCCCCAGATGGCGATCTGCACCGTCAGCCACATCTGGGCGACGTAGAGCTTCCAGTCGGTGAAATCCGGCTGGGTAAAGCCGCGCCCCATCTCCTGCATGTTGGCGGAGTTGGAGAACAACAGCGGAATCTTGCGGATCTCGGCCGGGCCGAAGGCGATCGCGAGCAGCACGAAGACGCCGCCCCATAGCAGTAAATCGGGCGCCCGCTGCAGCAGGGTGCGGCTGGGCGGTGGCGGTACGGGGGTCAGGTCAACGCTCATTGGGCCAACGGATCGACGGCGCGGGTCGCGGCGGCTTCGGCCCGAATCTTTTCGAACTCGGCCTGGGCCTTGGCGATCTTGGCCGCGTCACCGGCGCGCCGGGCCGCAGACAGGCTCTCGGAGGCTTCCATCTCGCGCACCGGATTCAGATAGCTGTTGTCGGCGGGTTTGAAGCCGCCATAGGCCAGACCTTTCAGGACCTCGCGCTGCTTGTCAGCCGCGGCGTCCGAGCCGGTGCCATAGGTCAGGAAGAACTGGCGGATCTTTTCCTTCAGCGCCGGGTCCAGATCGCGCCGCACAACGATGGAAGACTCCGGCAACGGCGGCGAGGTCCAGATCACCTCGACCTTTTTGGCGATCTCCGGGTTCTGGCGGGCAGCAAACAGCAGACCGACCGAATTGTTGGTGGCCGCATCCATCACACCGTTGGCGACCGCGAACACATTGGCCTGGTGATTGGCGGCGCGCACGGTCTTGAAGCAGGTCTGGGGCTCGATGCCGCGCGGGCTGAACAGATAGGTCTTGGGCGCCAGTGTGCCGGAGGTCGACTGCGTGTCTCCCATCCCGAACGACAAGGTCTTGTCGCACTTGAGCAGCTTTTCCAGCGTGATGCCGCTGCCCTTCTTGACGATGATCACCGACTTGTAGGTGGCCTCACCGCCGGCGTCGACGACGCGCCCCAGCACCTCGGCGTCGGCGCGGTTGACGGCCTGCAGCGCCGGCGAGGCCGAGAACCAGCCCAGCTGCACCTGCTTGAAGCGCATCGCCTCCACCAGCGAGGTATAGTTCGTGGCGAAGTACGGCTTCACCGGAATTCCGATCTGGGCCGACATGTCGTCCAGCAGCGGCTGCCACAGCGGCTGGGTCGAGGCCTGGTTCTCGGCCGACAGGATCGAGAAGGTCAGTTCCTTGGGCGGTCCGCTGGCGGCGGGCGCGGCGGCCTTCTCGCCGCAGGCCGACAGGCCCAGAGCCGCCGCGATCACGGCGGTCGCCATCAGCCGGGCGGGGTGGATCATGCGGGCGCTCCTTCCCAGAAGACGTCTTCGAACTCAGGGCCATAGATGTCGATCAGTTGCTCGGTCTTCAGGCCCCCGGCCGGGCCGTCATAGACGATCTTGCCGGCCTTCAGCGCCACGACGCGGTCGCAGTAGCGCAGCGCATAGTCCACCTGATGCAGGGTCACCAGCACCGTCAGACCATCGGTGCGGTTCAGCTCACGCAATATATCCATCACACGTCGCGCCGACACCGGGTCCAGCGAGGCCACCGGCTCATCGGCCAGGATGATCTTGGCCTTCTGGACCAGCGCCCGCGCAATAGCCCCGCGCTGCTGCTGGCCGCCGCTCAAGGTATTGGCCCGCTGCGTGGCGTAGTCCGAAATCCCGAACCGATGCAGCGCCGCCATGGTCGCCAGCTTGGTCTCGGTGGGCCAGAACCCCAGCGCCGCGCGCCAGAACCCGATCCGGCCCAGGGATCCCAGGGCCACATTGGTGAACAGGCTGAGCCGCCCCACCAGGTTGAACTGCTGGAAGATCATGCCGATCCGCGTACGCGTCTTGCGCACATCGGCGTCGATCCTGCCGTCCTTCTGCACCGGCCCACCGAACGCCGTGATCACGCCTGCGCCGGCATCAATGGTCTGCAACGCGCTGATCGAGCGCAGCAGGGTGGATTTTCCGGACCCGGAGGGCCCGATCAGGGCGATCATCTCACCCCTTGCGACATCCAGCGATACGCCATTGAGCGCCAGGCGCTCGCCAAAGGTCTTTGAGGCGTTCCGGATCGACAGAACAGCGGCGTCGGACATGTGTGCGGTCGGAGCTTTCCCGTGGGCAGGCTGAAGGTACATGGCATGCTGGGACGGCTGCGGTCCAGCGGGGTGGTGGAAGATTTGGCCACGGAAAACACGGCGGACACGGAAAGGCGCCTGGGAGGCGTGGGCCGTTCCGGTTTTTGCCAGTGGGAAATCCACCCACGCGGTGTCATCCACCCAAAGTTTGTCATCCCGGTTTCGCCGTTGGGCGAAGCATGCCCTCGGGGCGACCAGAGGCCGAACCCGCGGGACCGGGACCCCCGACCTTGCGGTCGGGGAGATGAAAAGATTGGCCACGGAAAACACGGAAGACACGGAAGTGCGCCGGGGAGGCGTGGGCCGCTCCGGTTTTTGCTGACAGGCACCGTCCACCCACAGTTTGTCATCCCGGTTTCGCCGCTTGGCG
>JANNFM010000229.1:0-12884 GCA_031379795.1 Alphaproteobacteria bacterium | reverse complement strand
GGTGTAGATCAGGGCCACCACCGTCCGCTCTCCCAGCTTCTCGTTGGCCAGGTCGAGCGCGGCCTTGGCGGTCTCGGCGGCAGTCAGCGGGTCGATGACGATCCAGCCGGTCTTGCCGGCGATGAAGGTGGCGTTGGAGATGTCAAAGCCGCGTACCTGCCAGACGCCCTTGGTCACCTCGAACAGGCCGTGCTTCGCCAGGATCTGCGACTGCCGCCACAGGCTGGGGTTCACGCTGGCCGGTGCCGGGCCCTTCAGGAAGTCATAGGCGTTCAGGTCCCAGACCAGATTGCCCGTGGCGCCCAGGATCTTCGGGTCCGCCCGCGTCCCCAGGTAGCCGTAGTCGGCGAAGGCGTAGTCCCGGCGGTCGTTGAAATCCGGCCCCGCCGCCGAAGCCGCCCCGGCCAGCACAAGTGCCAGCGCACCGGTCATTGCCGTGATCAACATGCGCATTGAACGTCTCCCCGCTTCGCGCCATCCATGCGGCCTGCAAGCCCTGTTTGGCAATCGGCTGCGTGCCCGGGTGCGGCCCGTCCGTCACCGGCGAACAGGTAACGCGTTGGTCGGGATTGCCGTAGTTCGGACAGGATTGGCGTAGTAGGGTGCGGTGATGACTGGCGCGTTGAAATCGGATTGGCTGCTGCGGGCGATGCTGGTGCTCGGCCTCCTCATGCTGATCATGGGTCCGGCCCGCGCTGTCGCTGCGATGCCCGCCGTTCCCTGCTGCGCGGGCTCGCCCTGCCACGAAGATGGCAAGGCAACCTGCCTCGACACCTGCATCCTGGCCTGTCAGGCCATCGTCGCGCCGGACGAGGCGATCCTCGAACCGACCATCGCCATGGCCCCCGCAACCACCGCCATGCCGCGCAGCGTGCTGGCGGGTCTCGCGGTGGCACCGGAGTTGCCCCCTCCCCGTTGAAGTCCGGACTTGAGATCGCTTTTTTTCAATCCAACCCACATCTGGAGAGTCCAGGATGAAACGTATCCTTTCGACGGCAGCGCTGATGCTGCTGGTCTCGGCCACCGGCGCCTATGCCGCTGCGCCCCACGCCGTAACCCAGGCGTTTGAAGCCTGCTGTGCCTTCGGTGCCGCATGCTGCAACGGCGGCCCTTGCTGCTGATCTAGAGGCATAAGCCTGGACGCCCGTCCCGCGAGGGGCGGGCGTTTTGCTGTTCGGCCCCACGCTGCGAAGGCGGGGCATCGGCCCTCCGCCCGGACGCAACCGCTTTCCGGCGTATCTTGACGGCGCGGCCTGCACTGATCTCAGGGCCTGAACCCCAACGCCCGCGGAACCAGCCGACCCACCTGCCCGGCGACCCGGGCCGCGTCGCCGACCCACTCGCAGATCCAGGCCCGGGTGTCGCGCGGGTCGATCATCTCTTCCATCTGGAACCGGTTGAGCGGCCCGACGGGTCCGCGAACGCTCTCGATCCGCGCCTCGATCTCGGCGCGCATCGCGACGGGGTCCGCCGCCTCGGCCAGCTGGCGCTTGTAGGCCGCCTCAATGCCGCCCTCCGGCGGAATGCCGCCCGCATCGGCGGCCGGCCAGATCACCCGCGGCGAGGCGCCGGCCCTGGGCGTCGCATAGTTGTTGCCCGCCACGCCGAAGCTGCGGCGGACGATGACGGTGAAGATCGGCACGGTGACCTGGGCGAATGCGATCATCCACTCGCCGCCCTTGCGGATGGTGCCGGCCATCTCGTGCTCGATCCCGACGGCGAAGCCCGGATTGTCCACCAGATTGACCACCGGCAGATGGAACAGGTCGCACAGGTCCAGATGTCGCCGCAGCTTGTCGCAGCCGTCGGCCGTCAAGGCGCCGCCGTTCTCGTGGCGGCTGTCCGACGCGATCACCCCCACCGCATGGCCGTTGAAGCGGGCCAGACCCACGATCTGATCGCTGCCCCACAGGGCGCCGATCTCGAAGAACGTGCCCTTGTCGGCCATCAGCCGGATCGCGCGGCGCATGTCGAAGGTGGCCGTCCGCTTGCGTGGTACGATGGAGAACAGCTCCTCCTCACGCCGGCCCGCCGGATCGTCGGTCGGTGCCACGGGCGGTGCCTCATAGACGCTGGCCGGCAGGTACGACAGGAACCGCTGCGCCATGGCCACCGCCTCGGCCTCGGTCTCGGCCAGATTGTCCACCGAGCCGTTGCGACAGTGGATGCGCCAGTCGCCAAGGTCCTCCTTGGTGACGTCATAGCCCATGGCGTGGCTGACCACGGGCGGTCCGGCCACAAACAGCTGGGCGATGTCGCGGACCATCACCGAGAAGTGGCCCAGCACCGCCTTGGCGGCGCCGATCCCCACCACGCTGCCCAGCAGCACATTGACCACCGGCACCGTCGACAGCTGCTGCGCATAGAGGCTGCTGCCCAGGTGGCCCGGCAGGAACGATCCGCCGCCGCCCGACACCCGGGGCCGCCCTGCCGTGATGGCGCCGGAACTTTCCTTGGCGGACGCGGCGTCCTGATGCGGCACCATCGAGGCCACACTGCCGCCCCCGGACGAGCCGTCCAGCAGGCGCACCGAGGGGCACCGATACTCGATGGAGAGTTCGTCCAGATAGCGGCTCTTCTGGCCGATGGCGCCGTCCGAGTGGCCGCCGCGCGAGGTGAAGTCGTCGGCGCAGACCACGGCGCGCCGTCCGGACACGCCGCCCCAGCCGCCCACGTGATTGGCCGGTGTGAAGTCGGCCACCCCGCCGTCGCCGTCATAGCTGGCGAAACCGGCCAGACTGCCGACCTCGCGGAAGCTGCCCGGGTCCAGCAGCAGGTCGATGCGCTCGCGGCAGGTCAACTTGGCGCGGCTGCGCTGTCGGATAACGCCGGGGTCTTTCGATCCGGGTGCGAACCGCGCATGCGCGATGGTCTGCAGCGCGGACACCTGCGCCATCATCGGCGCCCAGCCGTCGGCGCTGTCGGCCTGCCGCGTGGCCCGCGTCGCCGCATCCTCGGCCGGGGCGATCACCGCCAGCACCTGCCCCGGAGAGACAGAGGTGCCGAGGTCGGACGTGATCGCGGTGACCCGGCCCGCGCAGGGCGCCGTGACCGTGGTCTCCATCTTCATGGCGCTGATCACCATCAGAGTATCGCCCTCGCCGACGATGGCGCCGACCGTGACCGAGACCTCCAGCAGGGTGCCGCCCATCGGCGCCTCCACGCCCTCCTCACCGTCGGCCACCGGCAGCGAGACGCCCATCGGTGCCGCCGCAAGGCGTCCGCGCCCAGGCCCCGCAGTATGCTGCGTCAACAGGACAATCGTCGCCTCAGGCTTCACGCCCGGATCACCGCCCGGCGCAGCCAGAGCCGGATGCTCCAGCAGCAGTGTGGTTCGCGCGTCCCCGGCAGCGACAGACGGCTCGGCGAGGATCGCGCGCAGTTGCCCCAGATTGGTCGGCAGCCCTGCGATATGAAACTCGGCCAGAGCGGCGCGCGTCCGCGCCACGGCCGACGCCAGCGAGCCGCTGGAGTTTGATCGTCCGATCACCTTGGCGAACATCGGATCGAACTGGGGCGGCGGGGCAAGGCCCAGGTAGCCACAGGCATCCACGCGCACGCCCGGCCCGGCCGGCTCCTTGTAGCCGCTGAGGGTCCCGGCCCCGGCGGCTGTGACCCGGGCCTGGACGGCATAGCCCCGCGTGGCCGGCGGCGTCGCCAGGCCCAGCTCCGGCAGGGTTGCGCCCGCGGCGATCCGGAACTGGGTCTCCACCAGATCCACGCCGGTGACCTCCTCCGTCACCGTGTGCTCGACCTGGATGCGCGGATTGCACTCGATGAAGTAATGCGCGCCCGTCTCGGGGCTGACCAGAAACTCGAACGTGCCGGCGTTGAGGTAGCCGCCGGTCTTGGCCAGCCGCAGGGCATCGTCCAGGATGCGCGCCCTCAGTCCCGGCTCCAGGCCCGCCGCCGGCGCGATCTCCACCACCTTCTGGTGGCGCAACTGCACCGAACAGTCCCGCTCCCACAGGTGAACGACGCCGCCGCCGGCGTCCGCCAGGACCTGCACCTCGATATGACGGGGCCGCTGGACCGCCTTCTCCAGGAACAGCGCGCCGTCGCCGAACGCCGCCTCCGCCTCGCTGCGGCAACGGGCGAAGGCCTCAGCCATCTCATCCGCAGACGCAACCAGCCGCATGCCGCGACCGCCGCCGCCCGCCGAGGCCTTGAGCATCACAGGATAGCCCAGAGCTTCGGCGACCTGCGCCGCCGCCTCTGCTGACATCAACGCCCCGTCGCTGCCCGGAACCGTCGGCACATTGGTGGATTGCGCGAGCGTCCGCGCTGAAACCTTGTCACCGAAAAGCGCCAACGCATCCGCGCTCGGACCGATGAAGGTCAAACCCGCAGCCTGGCAGGCGCGCGCGAACGCGGCGTTCTCCGACAGAAACCCGTAACCCGGGTGCACGCAGTCGCACCCGCTCTCCTGGGCGACCGCAATCAGCGACGCTGCGTCCAGATAGGCGGCCACGGGATCGCTGCCGGCGGCGCCGATGTGGCGGCTCTCCGTCGACACCCGCGCATGCAGCCCGTGGGCGTCGGCAGGGGCGAAGACGCTGACGCTCTCGATGCCAAGGCCGGCCGCGGCCCGCGCGATGCGGATGGCGATCTCGCCCCGATTGGCGATCAGAACCCGTTTGAACATCCGACATCTCCCCAAGGCGTGGCGGCCTCTCTCCCAGGCGGGATGGGCGGCTCCGGCGTCGGCGTGATCATGTCGCCTCAGTCGTCTCGACGCCAGAGGGGGATGTGGCGTCGCGCGGACGGCGGTGCGTCGGCGAGGGTTTAACCCGGCCGGACGATATGCCCCTCATCCGGCTGCATCCGGCCCGCCACCACCTCGGCGTAGATCGCCTGCAGGGCGTCTGGCCCGGTGTGGTGTTTCAGCTTCAGCCAGGGATTGGCCGCCATAAAGCCTTCAAGGATCTTGGCGAACCGGGCGGTCATCCCCTCGGGGCCCCAATCCTTCATCCGCTGGCGGATGCGGTCGGGCGCGAAGAACATCGCCGGCGTCGGACCAACGGTCGGGCGCGGGCCGCCCAGGGCGTCCCAGTGGGTGACGCCGACCACGATGCTCTGCTTTAGCTGATCGCCGAACACTTCGTGAACGGCCTGGGTGACACTGCTGCGACCGGCGAAGTCCACATAGTCGACCGCGCCGTCGGCCTTCAGGCCGCCGATGGCGTCATAGGTCACGACCTCGTCGTAGAGGCCGAAGCCGCGCAGCTTCTCGAGGTTGGCGGGCGAGGTCAGGCCGATCACCTTGACGCCGCGCTGGCGCGCCAGCCACGCCAGGCCCATGGCCGTTTTGCTCGACCCGCTGGACAGAACCATCGTTTTCGCCGCCGACTCTGAAAGCTGGTCGTCGAGGATGAACGACGTCATCAGGAGCGGCCACAACAGCGAGCGCCAGTCGTCATTCGGGCCCGGCTCGGCGACCTGGTAGGCGTTGTAGGTCGGCGGCAGTTCTGCGCGGTGAGCCGAGGTCTCGACGAACCCGTTCCGACCGTTCTCCAGGCGGGCCACCGTGTGGCTCGACATCGGCCAGTAGCCATAGAGCCTGAGCCCCACCGACGCGTCGGCGGCATTGGAGCGCACCACGCGCGCAAAGCCCCAGACCGGAATCCGCCCCTGCCCTTCCGGGGCCGGGAAGAACTTCCAGTAACCGATCATGTCGCCGGCCGCACCGTAGGTGACGTTGTTGGCCGTCAGTGCAAAGCTCTCGACCGCCAGCAGGGCCTCCCCTTCGGCCAGGACGATGTCCGGGTCGGCGGCCACGAGCGTGGTGCGCGTCAGGTCGTTCCGGTCGACGAGAAGGTTCCAGCCGGTCATCAGAAGCTGGCCCAGTTGCCGTGGAAGCCGAACGGCATCCGGCGCGGCATCTGGGCGATGCCGATCGGACCCTTGGCGATATCCTGAGCGTCGAAAATGGCCAGGTCCGAACGGTTCTCGCCGGCGCGGTAGAACACCGCCGTCAACCAGCCGTCGCCCTCGTCCGCATCCGCCGAGCGCGGCACGAACACCGGTTCGGAGGTAGCGTCGGCGCCGTCCAGTTCATAGACCTGACGCTTGCCGGTCTTGAGGTCGAGGTGGGCCAGGGCGTTCAGCCGCACGGTCTTGGAGCCGCTGGGGTCGGCGGCGTACCAGGCGTGGCGGTGCTGCAGGGTCTCATAGCGGGGGTCGACGCGCGGGAACTCGCCGTCGATGTCGTCCAGCACGGTTTCCTTGATGGCGTTGGAGGTCCCCGCCAGATCAAACGTCCAGCGCACCAGCCGGGCGGCGGACTTGGCGCCGGGCGAGCCGTCGGCGTTCGGGAACAGCGGGGCGACGTCATAGCGCATGACGTCGCAGTGGATCTTGTCGCCGTCGTCCCAGCTGTTGAGCGGGTGGAAAACGTAGCAGGCCTCGGTGTTGAACCAGCGGATATCCGAGACGTCGCCGTCGCGGCGCATGACGCCCACGTGGCTGCCTTTTTCCGGTTCCCAGGCGAACGGCGGGCGGCCTGTCATCGCCCGCTCCAGGCTGGAGGTCAGCGGCATGATCGGGAACAGGGCAAAGTTCTGGGTGACCATGAAGTCGTGGACCATGGCACCGAACGGGGCCTGGAAGTCCTGGCGGCGCTTCAGTGTGCCGTCCGCAGCCGTAATGCCATAGGTCATGCCGGCCGACAGCGGCATCTCGCCGACGCCATAGGCGAACCAGAACATCTCGCCGGTCACCGGGTCGATCTTGGGGTGTGCCGTCACCTTGCCCTTGAACTCGCGATCATAGCCCTTGGACTCCAGGGTCTTCGGATCCATGGCGAAGGGGTAGTGCGCCTCTTCCAGGGCCAGCAGCTTGCCGGCGTGCCACATGATATTGGTGTTACCGGTGCCGCCCTCATTGCCCTGGGCCAGCGGGTCGGTGGTCATGGGATTGCCCATGGTCCCGAACAGCACGCGGCCATGCTCGTTCTCCAGCTTCCACTTGGGGGTCTGGACGTAGCGGTTGCGGTAGCTGACCTTGCCGTCAGCGACGTAGAAGCCGTGCACCATACCGTCACCGCCGAACCAGTGGTGGTTGGGGTCCAGCGGCTCGAACTGCGGGTTCGGCCCGATGCGGAAGAGGGCACCGCGCAGCCCGGCCGGGATCTCCCCGGTCACCTTGAGATCGAAATCGTCCTCAGAGCGGACCGGCGCGAAATTGCCCGCCAGGTAGGGATTGATGCGCACATCGCCGTCCATGACCGTTTCCTCGGTTTTGCTTGCGTAACTTACGTTGTAAATTTATTGGGTAAGCCTAAGCTGTTGGCAAGTGTTTTCTTTCAGGTGTTGAGTCGAATGCCCCGCGTGCTCTCCGACACGGATGTCGCCGACTTTCGCGAGCGCCTTTGCGAGGCGGCCGAGCGTCTGTTCGCCGAGAAGGGTCCGGACGCGGTGACTATGCGCCAGCTGGCCGCCGAACTGGGCGTCTCGCCCATGACGCCCTACCGCTATTTCAAGGACAAGGACGACATCCTGGCCGCGGTGCGGACCAATGGCTTCAACCGGTTCGCCGAGACTCTGGAGAAAGCCCGCGACGTCGGCAAGGGCGCCAATGTCGGCGAGGCTTATGTGGCCTTCGCCTTCGAGCATCCGGACACCTACAAGCTGATGTTCGACCTGAATCAGCCGAACGACGACACCTATCCTGATCTGGTGTCCGCTGGCCGTCGGGCGCACGACAATATGAGCGCCTGGGTCAAGGATCGCATCGCGGCCGGCAAGATGACCGGCGATCCCCAGCAGATTGGTGCCATGTTCTGGGCAGCAACCCATGGGATCATCGTTCTGGAGATGGCGGGCAAACTGCCGTCCGGCGCTGCCCACGAGTTGCGAAACCTGCTGACGGTCACCTTGATCAAGGGCCTGCGTCCCGGCGCTTGACGCCCGCGGCGGAATGTCGCCCTAAGTCTTCCCGTCGAAGGTCCGGGCTGGCGGACTAGGGGAACACGCGCATGAGCAAGATCAAGCCGTTCAAGGTTCACTGGAAGAAGTCCAGGGTCCGCGCCGTTCTGGACCAGGTCCGTGACTATCCCTGGCCGCCGATGCCGGAGGTTCCGGATGGCTGGGCCTATGGCTGCGACGGCGCCTATCTGAAAGAGTTCTGCGACCACTGGACCGAAGACTACGACTGGCGCGCCGCCGTCGACGACCTGAACCGGTTCCCGCAGTTTACCGCCAGGGTCGAGGATTTTGACCTGCACTTCCTGCATGTGGTTGGCGAGGCGGGCGGCAAGCGACCCCTGATCATCACCCACGGCTGGCCGGGCTCTCACTACGAGTTCTGGCAGGTGATCGAGAAGCTGGCGTTCCCCTCGAAGTTCGGCGGTGACCCGGCCGACGCTTATGATGTTGTCGTCCCGTCCCTTCCCGGCTTTGGCTTCTCGTCCAAGCCCAAACGCCCCATCGGCCAGCGCAGCACGGCCCGGCTGTTCAACACTCTGATGACCGAGGTGCTTGGTTACCAGACCTACCTCGCCCAGGGCGGCGACTGGGGGGCCATGGTGACCTCCTGGCTGGGCCGCGACCATGGCGCGCACGCCAGGGCGATCCACCTCAACATGATGGGCTTTCGTCCCCCCGGCGGCCCGCAAGGGGAGGCCGAGGTCGCCTGGGCTCAGCGCCAGGCCGGCGCACAGGAGGTCATGGGCGCCTACTTCCGCCTTCAGGTGTCCAAACCCCAATCCGTCGCCTGGTTGGGCGCGGGCAATCCTGTGGGTCAGGCCGCGTGGATCCTGGAGCGCTTCCATGACTGGTCGGACCTGTCGACCAAATCGATGGACGAGGCCTACCCCAAGGACCGTCTGCTCACGAACATCATGATCTATGTGATGACCGAAAGCTTCACGACCGGCGCCTGGTATTACCGTGGTCTGGTTGAGGAAGGCGGGCTGGCCTTCGCCCCCGGCGAGCGCCTTGAGACGCCCACAGCATTTGCCAACTTCCCCGGCGAGCCGCTCTATACTGCGCCGCCCCGAAGCTTCGCCGAGCGCGCCCACAATATCGTCCGCTGGACCGACATGCCCCGCGGCGGCCACTTCGCCGCGATGGAGGAGCCGGATCTGTTCGTGGATGAAGTTCGCGCCTGGGGTCGAGCGGTTTAGGAAATTGCAGATCGTCATGGCCCGACTTGTTCGGGCCACCCATGAACTCCGTGATCAAGGGCTCGCCTGGGCAATTCCGCAGCTCTGCCTGAGCGTCCGGCGATCATAGGTCGCCCGAACAAGTCGGGCGATGACGAGCAGGAAAGCGAAGTGATCGATCTCATGCCCCGTTACGATTTCGCCTCTGACAACACCGCCCCTGCCGCACCCGAGGCAATGGCCGCGCTGATGGCGGCCAACACCGGGTTCGCGTCGGGCTACGGATCCGACGCCACCAGCACACGCGCCGCCGACCTCGTGCGCGAGATGCTGGACGCGGACGCCGAGGTGCGGTTCGTGGCCTCCGGCACCGCGGCCAACGCCATCTCACTGGCCGCACTCTGCCGACCGTTCGAGGCCGTCCTGGCACACGAACATGCCCACGTCTGCACAGACGAGACCGGCGCACCGGGTCTGTTCGGCCACGGCCTGGGCCTGATCGGACTGACCGGCGGATCGGGCAAGATCGACTCCGCAGCGCTAGCAGACCAATTGGCGGCCCCCGACGTCTCCCACCGCCAGTCACCCGCCGCGCTCTCGCTGACCAACGCCACCGAGTACGGCACCGTGTACTCGGCGGACGAACTCCACACCCTGATCCAGCCGGTCAAGGCCAAGGGCTACGGCGTCCATCTGGACGGCGCGCGACTGGCCAATGCCGCGGCCACCGGTTTCGACCTGAAGGCCATCGCGAGCCTGGGCGTCGATATCCTGGTGGTGGGCGGCACCAAGGCGGGCATGCCGCCAACGGAGGCGGTGGTGATCTTTGACAGGGCCCTCGCCCGCCGTTTCGATGCCCGCCTCAAACAGGGGGGACAGTTGCCCTCCAAGGGCCGGTTCTATGCCGCGCCCTTCATCGGCATGCTGCAAGACGGTGCCATCATGCGCCATGCTGCCCACGCCAACGCCATGGCCACAAAGCTGGCTGCGCTGATGCCGTTTCGGGTCACCCATCCGGTTGAGGCCAACGCGGTGTTCGTCGAGATGGACGCGGCCCGGCTCGCCGCGCTGCAGCACGCCGGTTGGTTCGTCTACCGGTTCCTCGACAGTTCGGTCCGCTTCATGTGCTCGTGGGCGACCACGGAAGCGGCGGTGGAGGACCTGGGCGAGGCTTTGCGGCGGATCGCCTGAGCACGTCATCGCTTCGGGTCAAATTTACCCCGGAAGGCTGTGTGTGTGGCGCCGAGGGCGCACCCGACTTCGAAACCGTAACGTTTCTGTCCGATTGAGCCGGATTGTGGCGTCTTTGCGTTGCCCGGGTGTCACGCGCGTGACACCAATGGCCATCGCCGCTCTGGTGTTTGCTTGGCCCCGCCGCATCCTGAATGCACGGTTCCGCCAAGGTAGCCCCGTCTGAGCGGAACCTCCGTCGGCCTTGGTTGACGTCCCGAACCCACGCTCCCAAGACCAGGGATCCAGGAATGAAAGCCCCCATGAACACCATGTTCCGCACTGCGTTGCTGGCCTCGGCCGCCTCGGCCAGCCTGCTCGCCCTTCCGACGTTTGCTCAGGCGCAATCCGGTGCTGACGCCGTTGAAGTCGGCGAGATCGTCGTCACCGGCTCGCGCATTCCCCGCGACACCTTCTCGTCGCCCCAGCCTTTGTCGGTTGTGTCCGCCGAATCCATTCGCGAGTCCGGCAACACCAACATCGGCGAAATTCTGCTGGAACAGCCGAACATCAACCCGGCGACCAACAGCCAGAACTCCTCGGGCACCCTTTTCCTGGCCGGCCAGACCCGTGCGGACATCCGCGGCCTTGGCGTAACACGCACCCTGGTGCTCATGGACGGTCGTCGTCTGCCCTTCTCGGACGCGTCTTCCCCCGCCGTCGACCTCAACACCATCCCCTCCTTGATGGTCGAGCGGATCGAGACGATCGCTGGCGGTACGTCGGCTGTCTACGGTTCGGAAGCCATCTCCGGCGTCGTCAACTTCATCATGAAGAAGCAGCAAGATGGCCTGGAAGTTGACCTCCAGGGCGGCATCACCCAGCGCGGCGATGGCGAGGAATTCCGGGGCGGCTTCAACTGGGGCAAGAAGTTCCTCGACGACAAGCTCAACGTGCTGGTCGGCGGCGAATACGCCAAGCAAGACCTGATCATGCAGAAGGATCGGGGCGACTTCTTCCCCGGCTTCCGTCGTGACGTTCGCATTACGCCACAGACGATCCTGCCGGGTTCACCGTCGGCGACGACGCCCTTCGCGACCTTCCAGCTGATCGGCGGTGCCCTCGGCACGGCCCGCGCTGTGACGCGGGACGTTCGCGACAACGGTGTCAGCATCGTCCGACTCTCGCCTGAGTGCTCGACGACGACCAGCCAGCCGAACTGCCAGGACCCGTCGCTGTACTTCACCGGCGTCCTCAATGCCCTGCAGGGCAAGAGTGACCGCGCCGTTCTGCGCACCTACATCGACTACAACATTACCGACAACTGGAAGGCCTTCATCGACGCCAGCTACGTCAAGGCCAACGGCTATGGCGTTTTCCAGCCGGCCTTCTCCTCAACCGCGGGCGGCGGCACGATGCCGGTGGTCCTGCGCGGCGACAATGCCTTCCTGGCAGGTGGCGGTACAACGGCGGCACAACTGCGCGCCGAATGGCTCGCCGCCGCCAAGACCTTTACGCAAGGCTCCACGGCCCAGGTCGGCAAGTTCTGGAATGAATTCGGCGGTCGCGACGTGCGCTCGTCTCGGGAGCAGACCCGCGTCGCGGGCGGCTTCAACGGCAAGTTTGAGGTCCTCGGTCGCGACGTCGGCACCTCCGGTTACGCCCAGTACTCCAGGCTCGACGGCACGACCACATCCTACAATGTGCCCCGTGTCGCACGCGTCCAGCAGGCGACCGACGCTGTGCTGGTCGGTGGCCAGGTTGTTTGCCGCGACGTCAATGCGCGCGCCGCAGGTTGCGTTCCGTGGGACCTGATCAACGGCCCCAGCCGCGAAGCCATCCTCTGGACCAATGCCCTGTCGGCGACGGAGCAAACCGTCAAACAGACGGTCGCTGGCCTGAACTTCAACACCGAGCTGTTCGACCTTCCGGCCGGCCCGATCGGTGTCGCGTTCGGTGTTGAGTACCGCAAGGAAGAAAGCCTGTTCGTCCAGGACGCCCTGGGTGCCTCCGGCGCTCTGTTCTTCAACGCCATCGGCACCCGTGGCGGCGAATACAACGTCAAGGACGCCTATGGCGAAGTCCGCGTTCCGATCCTGAAGGACGTGATGTTCGCCAAGGAACTGACCCTGGAGCTCGCCGGACGCCTGTCCGACTATTCGACCATCGGCAGCACTGAACAGTACCGGATCAACCTGACCTGGTCGCCGGTTGAAGACATCACGTTCCGCGCTACCGAAGCCACTGCCGTCCGGGCACCAAACATCGTCGAACTGTTCGCGCCGCAAAGCCGGAACTTCACGACGGCGGCGATTGACCCGTGCGACAGGGACGTCTTCCGCGGCGCCAACGCCGCGCAGCAGGCCGCGCGACGTGTCACCTGCGCAGCCGCGATCCCGGGCTACAACCCGTTGACGTTCATCTCGAACTTCGGAACCGGTCGCTCCTCGCTGGCCCTGCTGCAGGGTGGTAACCCGAACCTCGGTCCGGAAACGGCGCACACCTATCAGTACGGTGTGGTCATCAAGCCGCGTTGGGTGCCCGGACTTTCGGTCTCGGTTGACTACTTCAAGTACAACCTGACCGACGCCGTCGGAACCGTGCCGATCAA
>JANNFM010000302.1:0-7428 GCA_031379795.1 Alphaproteobacteria bacterium | reverse complement strand
GTCGGCCGACCCAAACCCCGCTTAACCGACACCAAACCCTAGATCATCACCAACAGACAATCCCGGTTTTGGCGAAGCCAAAGACCGGGACCCACAAGCGCCGATGGTCCCGTATAGGTCCCGGTCGTGCCGCTGAGGGCCAGCTGCAACGCTGAGTCTATGGGTCCCGGTCTTCGCCTTGCGGCGAAACCGGGATGACACCTGTAGGTTGGGCATGGCACCACTCGTCGCGGACGGTGGCGTCGGTTTCGGTAAGCAGGTGTGCGGCGCGAAGCCTCTCGATGTCAGCCACCAGTCGGCCCAGGGCCAACACCGCTGCGCCTGGCGCCATCGGCGAAGGGTCGTCGAGCAGGCGCGCCGCCACCGCTGCCATCGCCGCGTCGCCGGTATTGCCGATGGCGTGCAGCGCATTGCAGACGGACCGGTCGCTGCCGGTGGAGTGCTGATCCTGCCCGGCAAACCCCAACTGCAGCCGAGGCTGAAGGATCTCCGGCGGTGGACTCTAGTAGCTGAGCTTCGGATACCAATCCGTACCGCGACCTCCAGGAGTCATGTCCAGAATGGTCCATAGCGGCGTCAGTTCGGTGGCACCGCGAGGGTCCTGACCCGGATCGATGGTCTCAAAGCCCATCTCCTCGCCCCAGAAATGCCGAATGACACCGTCGCGGCGAGTGAAGACGTTCGTCGCGGCCGTATCAATCCCGTCGTCCATTATGGCGTGGTAGTCTCGACTGAATGCGCCATCCAGATCGGCGTATAGCGGTAGGTTCTTCCATCCGCGCTCGACCTTGAACGCGATCTGCCGCTCAATGGGCGACAAGCCGATGATGGCCAACGCGACCTTCTGGCGGATGTGGTCCGCGTTGCCGTCCAGGCTGCTGAGCAGTGCGGTGCACATGGGGCAGGGCCGTTCGCGCTTGGGCCCGTACATCCAGTTGTAGACCACCAGCGTGTCGTTCTCTCCGAACAAATCGGCGAAGCCGACAGGATTGGCACCGGCCACACTGCTGGCCTCGCCCATGAACTTGTAATCCCCTTTCACCTCCCCACCCGGCGGCAGGTCGCGCCGCTGGGCGGCTACACGCTCTATGTGACGGCGCAACTCTATCTCTTCGACCAGCAGGGCCTTGCGCGCCGCGCGGTACGCGGAGCTCTCGTGCAACTGGCTTGAAGCATTCTTCTGCACCAGCGATTCGGCAGGCTCTAAGGCGGAACTGTGGGCCATAACTCTGTCTTCCAGGTGAGCATCCTCAACTGATCGCCGACGCCTAAAGTTCCACAGGCTGCCATTCTGAGAGGACGTAGGGATCGGTCTCGCCGCGAGAGCGTGCCGCCCGCAGGGTGTCTAAGACACCATCGCTCAGCATCTGCGAGAGCGCCCATACGGCCGCACCTCGAACCACCGGCACTGGATCGTCCAGCAGTCGCAACGCCGCCGCCGCCAGGGCCGCGTCACCGGAGTTCCCGATCGCATACAGCACATTGCGCACGAAGCGGTCTCGGCCGATGCGCTTGACGGGGCTCTTTGCGAACAGGGCTCGAAAGGCGGAGTCGTCCAGCTGGACCAGTTCAGCCAGGGTCGGAGCCTTCAAGGCCTCACGCGCCGCCAGCTTTTGTTCGCGGGCGGTGCTGGCGAACTTGTTCCAGGGGCAAACCGCCAGGCAGTCGTCACAGCCATAGATCCGGTTTCCCAGCGCCTCGCGGAATTCAACCGGGATCGGCCCTTTCAGCTCGATGGTGAGGTAGGAAATGCAGCGCCGGGCGTCGAGCTGGTAGGGGGCCGGGAAGGCCTGCGTCGGGCAGATGTCAAGACAGGCGTGGCACGAGCCGCAGGTGGTGGGGTCCGGCGCATCCGGGGTCAGATCAAGGGTGGTCAGGATCGAACCCAGGAACAGCCAGGAGCCGAACTCCCGGCTGACCAGATTGGTGTGCTTGCCCTGCCAGCCCAGACCGGCGCGCTCGGCCAGCGGCTTTTCCAGCAATGGCGCGGTGTCGACGAACACCTTCAGTTCGCCACCGAACCGGGCGATCAGCCAGCGCGCCAGCGCCTTCAGTCGCGACTTGATGACCTCATGATAGTCATCACCCTGAGCGTACACACTGATCGCGCCGAGGGTCGACTGGCTGAGGATTTCCAACGGATCATGGTCGGGCCCGTAGTTGACACCCAGCACAATGGCCGACCGCGCCCCGGACCACATGGCGCGCGGGTGTTTGCGGCGCGGCGCAGTGTCGGCGATCCAGTCCATCTCGCCATGCCTGCCGGCCTCGACGAATTCGGACAACCGCCCGGCGGCGGGCCAGGTTTCGTCGATGTCGGTAAAGCGGCAGAGGTCAAAGCCAAGTCTCAGGGCCTCGGCCCGGATCAGCTCATCCGCCGCCTCAGAAGTCGAGGTCGTCATAGTGCCCGGCCGGATGCAGGCCCGGCCAGCGGTCGTTCAGCAGCGGCCGGAAACAGGGGCGCGACTTCAGTTTCATGTACCAGGTCTTGCAGGCCGGAAACTCGCGCCAGGGCATGTCGCCGAAATAGTCGATGATCGACAGGTGGGCCGCACACACAAAGTCGGCCAGCGACAGGCGCTTTCCGGCCAGCCATTCGCGGCCCTGCAGCAGTTCGTCGAACACGAACAGGTGCTTCTTCAGGCCCTCGCGCCCCTGCCGCAGATTGGGGATGTCAGGCGATCCCAGGCCGAGCAGCCGCTTTTCGATCTTCTCGTGCAGGATGTAGCCGCTGGCCTCGAACTCGAACTTCCGCTCGAACCAGGTCAGCAGCCGGCGGGCCTCGGCGCGCTCGGCCGGATCGGCGGCGAACATTGGCGGATCGGGGTAGGCCTCTTCCAGGTGGTCCAGGATCGCCCGGCCTTCGCATAAGATCAGCGGCGGCTGGCCTTCAGTGGTCTCCACCAGCACCGGGATCATGCCGGATGGGTTCATCCGGGTCAGCTCGCGCGGGCGCTCCCAGTAGCGCACGGAGTTTTCCGCGAAGGGTAACCGCTTTTCGCCCAGCACCAGTCGGACCTGGCGTGAGACCGGATCGAGCGGGAAGTGATGCAGGATGCGTTCTACACTCATCGGAGCCTGGGCCGCGCCTTAAGCGAATCGGGAAGCGCCCACCTGACGCCCCGGGTCTTAAGGTTACGTTTACTGTGACCCGGCGGACTCGGCGAAAGCGCCTCCGTGGGGCTCGGCCCGGCCCCGTGGATCGGCGTGGATCAGAATGTCGGCGGCGGGAAACGCCTCGAGGATCCGGTTTTCCGCCGCGACAATCGCCTGATGGGCGGCTTCCAGAGTGATGTCGGGGTCCAGGTCCACGTGCATCTGCATATGGATGAAGGGCCCGGACGCGCGTGTGCGCAGCTGGTGGACATTGGCCAGCCGACCGTCAGCGGTGACGAGTCGCAGAATGCTGGCGCGGGCTTCGTCGGACAGCTCGTGATCCATCAACTGGCTCGACGCTTCCCGGAAGACGCCGATGGCGCTCCACAGCAACAGGGCGGCGACGATCATGGCTGCTGCCGCATCCAGCCCGTTGACCCCCAGCCAGGCCGAGGCGGCGATGCCGACCAGAGCCACGACATTGGAGGCCAGATCCGAGGCATAGTGGGCGCGGTCGCCAGATACCGCGACTGAGGATGTCTGGCGCAGAACGATCGACTGGGCGCGCAGCAACAGCAGGGTCAAACCAATAGAGACGGCCATCACCGCCGCGGCCCAGCCTTCCTGTTGCAAGGGGTGCGGTGCCAACAAATCGCCAACAGCCTCACGGGCAATCAGAGCCGCCGATGCAAACACCAGCCCGGCCTGAACCAGACTGGCAAAGGCCTCGGCCTTGCCGTGACCGAAGCGGTGCTCGGCGTCCGGCGGTGCGGCGGCGTAGCGCACGGCGAAGAACGTCACCAGCGAGGCCACCAGATCCAGCCCGGAATCCGCCATCGACGCCAGCATGGCCGTCGAGTCGGACGCGATCCAGGCTGCCATCTTGATGGAGACCAGCACCACGGCAGTCGCCACCGACATCAGCGTCACGCGCCGGGTGAGCGCGAGCGTGTCAGCCGAGGTCATGCCGTGTTTGGCGTTCATGATCCCTAACTAGCGCCGCTGGCGAAGGTCGCCAGCGCAAACGACTCGCAGCTTTATGCGGCCTTCTTCGGCATTGGCCCGATGTAGACGCTGGCCGGGCGGATCAGCCGCCCGCCCGCCAGTTGTTCGCGTGCGTGCGCCAGCCAGCCAGCGACCCGGCCCATGGCGAACACGCAGGTGAAGGCCGGGGGCGGAAAGTCGAGGGCCTCCAGCAGCAGCGCCGTATAGAATTCCACATTGGTCTGTAGCGACCGCTCTGGCTTATGCTCGCGCAGGATGGCCAGGGCAGCGACCTCGACGGCCTCGGCGAACTCCAGCCGACCCTGCCGCGCGTCCAGCCAGCGTACGGCGGATTTCAGGGCGTCTGCGCGGGGGTCGCGGACCTTGTAGATCCGATGGCCAAAGCCCATCAGCCGGTCGCCGCGCGCCAGGGCGCTCTCGATCCAACCTCGTGCGTTGGCCGGATCACCGATCTCGTCCAGCATCTCGATGATCGGGCCGGGCGCGCCGCCATGCAGTGGGCCCTTCAGGGCGCTGATCCCGGCCAGAACGGCCGAGCCCAGACCGGCTCTCGTCGATGCCACCACGCGCGCCGCAAAGGTCGAGGCGTTCAGTCCATGGTCGGCGACGGTGACCAGATAGGTGTCCAGCGCGTCGGCCTCAGCCTTGGTCCCCGGCTTGCCGCGCAGCATCCGCAGAATGTCTGCAGCATGGTTCAGGTTCGGGTCAGGCGCGACCGGCGCCTCGCCGGACTGGGCGCGCACCACAGCAGCGGTGAACACGGCTGGCGCTGCCAGCAGTCGGAACGCGACATCCGTGTCATCGCCGTCCGCCAGCCGCGCGGTCAGCGCCCGCATCGCCTCGATGGGTGTCCGATCCAGCAGTCCGGTGTCCAGCGCCGACACCTCGGCGAACACGTCCGCCCGCGCCTGGCCCAAAGCGGCAGGCACGTCGGCCGGCAGTTCCGGGTAGAAGCCCTCGAACAACAGCGCCACAACATCCTCGAAGCGCGCGTGTCCCGCCAGTTCGTCCAGCGACCGGCCCCGGATGATCAGAACCCCTGCGGCACCGTCCACCTCGGACAGCACCGTCTCGGCAGCGACAACACCTTCCAGTCCATCTGACATCACAATCTCCTTCTCTCTTGCGGGAGCAGGAAAACGCCGCCAGTATGCCATCGTCAATCTTGATCAATGTGATCAATATAAATGTCTTTACCTGACTGGATCTCCTCCGAGGACGCCTGCCACCGCCTGGGGGTGCGCCCCCAGACGCTGTACGCCTATGTCAGTCGAGGCCACGTGCAAGTACGGCCGGGTCCCGGCGACAGCCGCCGCAGCCTCTATCGCGCCGCCGACATCGCCGCCCTGACCGAGCGCAAGTCCCGAAGTCGCAAGGTCTCCGACGTGGCCACGGGCGCCATCAGCTGGGGCGAACCGGTGTTGTCGTCGTCGATCACCACCGTCAGCGGCGGTCGGCTGTTCTACCGGGGCCGTGACGCGATCCGGCTGGCCGAGACCGAGACGCTGGAGTCCGTCGGTCGGCTATTGCGCGGCGGCCACGGCGTGGCGCTCAAGCGCACGGAGCGACCCAATCCCCCTGAGGGAGCCGACATGCGCCTCCGCGCCTTTGCCGCTCTGGCCCGTCGCGCGGCTGTCGACCCGCCGGCGCGGGGTCGAGCGGCGCTGGCCCTGGCAGTGGAAGCGGCGACCTTGCTGGACGTCCTGACCGATGCCATCGCCGGTGAGGTTGGCGGAGGGGCCATCCACAATCGGCTGGCCTTTGCCTGGGGTCTGGGTCCGGGCGGGCCGGGCGCGGACCTGATACGGCGCATTCTGGTGCTGGTGGCGGATCATGAGCTGAACGCCTCGGCCTTTGCCGCCCGGGTGGCCGCCTCCACGGGCGCTTCGCTCGCCGCCTCGGCGTTGGCCGGACTGGCGACGTTGTCCGGGCCCCGCCACGGCGGGGCAACAGCCGCAGTCCAGAAGTTCGCCTTGGAGGCCGCGCAGCTGGGACCTCGCCAAGCCATCGCCGGGCGCCTGACCGACGACCGTGCCTTGCCGGGCTTCGGCCACAACCTTTATCCGAATGCCGACCCGCGCGCGGCCGCCCTGCTGGCGCGCTTCACCCCGCCCCCGGATCTCGCCCGTCTTCAAGACGCCGTGTGGTCGGTAACTGGCCTGGCTCCCAATGTGGATTTCGCCCTGATCGCGGCCTGCGAGGCGCTCAAGCTGCCGCGAGATGCCCCCTTCGCCTTGTTCGCCGTCGCCCGCTGCGCCGGCTGGATCGCCCATGCCATCGAACAGGGCCAGGCAGACACCCTGATCCGCCCCCGCGCCCGCTATATCGGCCCGGAGCCAGAGTCGGCGTGAGCGATGGGCTCAACCTGTTGTTCACCACAATCCGCGTCTATCAGCCGCGCAAACTGATGCTGGAGCAACGCCGTGCCTGACTGGATCTACGCCATCATCCTGGGGGTGATCGAGGGCCTGACCGAGTTTATTCCGGTGTCGTCCACCGGCATGATGCTGCTGGCCAAGACCGCCATGGGGTTGCCGGACGGGTTCTGGGACACCTTTGCGGTGATGATCCAGCTGGGGGCGATCCTGGCCGTGGTGGCACTCTATTTCGGCAAGCTGTGGAAACAGGTGATCGGCCTGCCCACCGACCCTGCCGCGCGCAAGTTCGCGTTGACCGTGATCGTGGCCTTCCTGCCGTCGGTGGTGCTGGGCCTGCTGTTCCACGATTTCATCAAGGCGGTGTTGTTCGAGAGCCCGAGGATTCAGTGTATCTCGCTGATCCTGGGCGGGATTGTCCTGCTGTTCATCGACCGCATCGCGCCGACGCCAGTGGTGAACGACGCGTTCAAACTACCCCTGGTCAAGGCGCTGGCCATCGGCCTGTTTCAGGTGCTGGCCATGGTGCCCGGCGTCTCGCGGTCCGGGGCCACCATCGTTGGCGGCATGCTGTTTGGCGTGGAAAAGCGGGCGGCGGCTGAGTTCACCTTCTTCCTGGCGATCCCGACCATGCTGGGTGCCTTCATCCTGGACGCCTGGCAGAGCCGCGACCAGTTGACCGGCGATACCATGCCGCTGATCGCCATCGGCTTCGTCGTGGCCTTTGCCGTGGCCCTGGTGGTGATCCGCACCATGCTGGCTATCGTTACAAGCCGCGGGCTTGCACCGTTCGGCTGGCTGAGGATTGTGATCGGCGGGATTGGGCTGGCGTTGTTGACCTACGCCTAGCGTTTCTCGGCTCTACGGCTGCACCGTCATCACGCGATCTTCCTGGTCCGCGTACTGGCCGCCCTTGCGGTAGCGGTAGAGGTAGGTCGGCAGCACCGATTCC
>JANNFM010000299.1:0-4618 GCA_031379795.1 Alphaproteobacteria bacterium | reverse complement strand
GCGATCGAGGCTGCGACCCCGGCGCCGAGCAGGTAGCCGCGCTCCGGCTCGCTGGCCAGCCGCTCTGCGGTCGTCGCAAAGCCCTCCTTGTCGATGTCTGGAATGTCACCCTTCGCGGCATGCTTCATCAAGCGCTCGACGGTGCGGTCAACCAGGGCCTGGAAGAATCTGATCAGTTCATGGACCGACTTGTTGCGGGCATGGGCCTCGGGGATCGCGACCTTCTGGATCGCATGCAGGAGATCAGACCCCGAGGCCTCGAGTTTTTCGACCAGATCGGGACGGTGCAGCAGTTCAAACGGCGTGGCATTGTTACGGTTCAGCCACTCCTCCAGCAGGCGGCTGATACGGTCTCTTGCGTGCAGGGTATAGAGGTCCTGCGGGGTTACACAGAGAGGCTGAGGTTCGACCTGTGGGCGACTCTTCGCCACGACCTCGGCCGCGCCAAGTTTGAGAATTTCAAGTGCACGATACTCGCCTGAGTCCGCATCGAGGGTTTCCTTTGTCACCTTGGCGGCCGCGACGCGGCCTTCGGCCATCAGCTCCTGGGCACCCTTCAGCGCAGCGGCACGATCCTCCGTCGCCAGGTGCAATGACCAGGGCGATCCCGAGATCTTTCGGACGTACACCTCGAAATGTACGCTATAGTTGCCCACGCACGCGTCTCCCCGGATCAAGGGGAGTTTCGCTTGACAAGCTTAAGGTCGCGTTGACTTCGCTTGGTTTTCGCCGCGGCCCCATTCAGGCCATGGTGCAGGTTCATGGTTGAGCCTGGTCTGTTGATGGAGAGATCGACCTCAGATGGCGAAAATTACCCTGGTGGATGATGACGAGAACATCGTCACTTCGGTCAGCCTGGCGCTGGAAAGCCACGGGCACACCGTCAAGGCGTACTATGATGGTGCGTCCGGACTCGCGGCCCTGGAAAACGACCCGCCGGACGTCGCGATCCTGGATGTGAAGATGCCACGGATGGACGGTATGGAGGTGCTGTGGCGCCTGCGTCGGACCTCCGACATGCCGGTTATCATCCTGACGTCCAAGGACGAGGAGATCGACGAAATCCTCGGGTTTAACCTTGGTGCAGACGACTACATGCACAAACCCTTCAGCCAGCGCCTGCTGATCGAGCGGGTGAAGGCGGTGCTGCGGCGTGCGGGTCGCGGCGAAACAGATGGCGCCGAAGGGCCGTCGATGGGCGCCGCCGATGTGGCAGCCCGGGCGGTCAAGCGCGGCAAACTGACGCTTGATCCGGCCCGTCACGAGAGCATCTGGGACGGCAAATCAGTCAAGCTGACGGTGACCGAGTTTCTGCTACTGCAGTCCCTGGCGTTGCGCCCGGGTTTCGTAAAGAGCCGCGACAACCTGATGGACGCGGCCTACGACGATCAGGTCTATGTCGACGACCGCACGATCGACAGTCATATCAAGCGCATGCGGAAGAAGTTCCGCGAGGTGGACCCTGAGTTCGACGCGATCGAAACCCTTTATGGTGTCGGCTACAGATACCGCGAATCCTGAAGCGCCGCGCAAGCGGTTGCGGCTTCGAGGTCTGCCGGGGTCACGCCTCGGTCGACTGATTCTTGTGCTCAACCTGCTTGGACTGGCGATCCTGATTTCGGGCGCGCTGGTGCTGAACGAGCTGCGTCGGGGATTGGTCAATGCGCGTATCGACAGCCTGACCACGCAGGGCGAACTGATCGCCAGCATCCTCAATCAGGCCGCCACAGTTGGCGAGCCGGAGCCGCAGATGGACTCGGCGCTGGCCACAGAACTTCTGCAGACGCTGTCCAATCCCAAAGCTCAAAGGGCGCGACTGTTCGATGCGCGTGGAAGTCTGGTAGCCGACAGCGACTGGATGACTGACGAGGTGGAATCCCGCACCCTGCCGCCCGCCAAGGATCGCGATGGCGGCCGAAACGACTTCCGCCTCAGACTTCGCCCGGCGCCGCCGAGCGCCAGGCAGGTGCAGGGCGAGCTGAGCCATGAGGTCAGCATGGCGCTGAAGGGCAGCCGGTATGCCGGCATGCGCCGGGGCGCGGGCGGAGGGCGGGTCGTGTCGGTTTCGATCCCCATTCAACATGTGCGCGCGGTGCTGGGTGTCGTGACGCTCGAAGCCAGCGACGTTGATGCCATCATCGCCCGCGAACGCGCTGCCCTGGCGCCCTTCATCCTGATCGCTATTCTCGTGACCCTGGCGTCGTCCCTGTTGCTCAACAGCCTGGTGGCGCAGCCAGTGTTGCGCCTGGCTCGAGCCGCCGATCGCGTGCGGCAGAACCGCGCTGGCGCCATATCTCTGCCCGAACTGGCGCGGCGCGACGACGAGGTCGGCGATCTGGCCCGCAGTCTGGAAGACATGACCCTGGCGTTGAGTGAGCGCATGGGCGCCATTGAATCCTTCGCCGCCGATGTGGCCCATGAGATCCGCAATCCGCTGACCTCGCTGCGGTCTGCGGTGGAGACCCTCGATCTGGTTGGGGACGGCCCCGCGCGGGCCCGGCTGCTGGACATCCTCAAAAACGATGTCCAGCGTCTGGACCGCCTGGTCACCGACATTTCAAATGCCTCGCGCCTCGATGCTGAGCTTTCCCGGGATCAGCCCCGACGCGTCGATCTGGGGCGGTTGATCGGCGACATCGTGGCGCTCTACCAAGCCACCACCAAGCCAGGCGAACCCACAGTGACTTTCGCCACGCACGAGGACATGGGTGCGATCGCGGTGATGGGCCGCGAAGGACCCCTCGGCCAGATCATCCGAAACCTGATCGACAATGCCCGGTCGTTCAGTCCGCCGAACGGTGTGGTGACCGTGGGACTACAGGCGTCCAGAGGCGAGGCGACAGCATTCGTATCCGATGAGGGCCCGGGGATACCGCCCGAGAACCTGGAAACCGTTTTCGACCGATTTTACACCTCGCGCCCGCGTGGCGCTGCCTTCGGCGGGAATTCCGGTCTGGGTCTGTCGATTGCGCGCCAGATCGCCGAGGCCCATGGCGGGACCCTGTCCGCCGCCAACCGTACGGGGGCCGACGGCAAGACATCGGGCGCAATCTTTATCCTCGTCCTGCCGGAAGCGGGTTCGTGATCCAACATGCCGGACTGATCACACGTCGGGTCGGAGAGGCCTGGCGCGGAGTGCTGATCGAGGGTCCCTCTGGCAGTGGGAAGAGCGACCTTGCCCTGCGCGCCCTCGCATACGGGTTCCGATTGGTGGCCGATGACCGGGTCCTGCTCTGGACCGCGGGCGGTCGACTGTACGGGAGGGCCCCCGACAGCCTGGCCGATATGATCGAGGTTCGGGGTCAGGGAATTGTGGCTGCATCTGCGCGACCCTTCTGCGAGGTCAACCTGTGGGGCCGCCTGGGGGCTCAGGTCCGGATGCCAGAGCCCGCTACTCATACGGTTCTCGGTGTGGCAATTCAGCTACTCACGGTAGATCCATTCGAAATCTCGGCACCGCTGAAACTCGCGTTTGCACTCTCGGCCTTTGACGCCGCGCACAAGAGGCGTATCTAGCATCGCTTGCGCCCCAATTTCCGGCGTCATCGGGTGGGGATACCCCTTGGAACATCAGGCATGATCGGCCTCGTGATCGTCACGCACGGCCGGCTGGCGCAAGAGTTCATCTCCGCCATGGAGCACGTGGTCGGTCCGCAAATTGCCGTGGAAGCCATCTGCATCGGTCCCGACGATGACATGGAGCGCCGCCGACAGGATATTCTGGCCGCCTGCGGGCGGGTCGAACAGGGCCAGGGCGTGGTTCTGTTGACCGACATGTTCGGCGGCACCCCCTCCAATCTGGCGATTTCGGTGATGGATCAGACGAAGGCCGAGGTCATCGCCGGCCTTAATCTGCCTATGCTGATCAAGCTGGCCAGCGTGCGCGGACGGGTCCCGCTGGAAGAAGCGGTTGCGGCGGCGCAGGAAGCCGGGCGAAAGTACATCTCCGTTGCATCCTATGTCCTGGCCGGAGAGAAGTGAGCGAAGCCACCCGCACCGTCGAGATCGTCAACAAGCGCGGCCTGCACGCCCGCGCGTCGGCCAAGTTCGTCAAGCTGGCCGCCACCTTCGATGCCGAGGTTCGCGTTTCCAGGGATGGCCAGACGGTCGACGCCCGCTCGATCATGGGGCTGATGATGCTGGCTGCTGCGCTCGGCTGCTGCATCGATATCGAAGCCGAGGGCGACCAGGCCGAGGCGGCGGTCGAGGCGCTGGTGGGTCTGGTGGCCGCAAGGTTCGACGAGGACGAGTAGGGGGTCGGCCTACAGCAACCGACTGCGGATCGCCTGGCTCAGCATGTCGATCAGGCTGACGGCGGCGATGATCACGATCACGATGGCCGCTGTCCGCGAATAGGCAAAGGCGTTCAGGGAGTCGAACAGCACCTGGCCGATGCCGCCGGCACCGATCAGACCCAGCACCGTGGCGCTACGGCTGTTGGATTCGAACCGATAGAGCGCATAGGACGTCCAGAGCGGCGCCACCTGGGGGATGACCCCCCAGTTGATCTCGTGCAGCTTGGCGGCGCCTGTGGCGCGAACGCCTTCGACGGGGCCCTTGTCGATGGACTCGACCGCCTCGGAGAACAGCTTGGCCAGCACACCTGAGGTGTTGATCG
>JANNFM010000256.1:0-5746 GCA_031379795.1 Alphaproteobacteria bacterium | reverse complement strand
TCAATGACCGGCGTCGCGGCTTCACCGCCGTAAGCCGCCGCCACCGCGCCTATGGCCAGACCGGCGACCAGGGCGATCAGCACCAGGACGCTGAGAGACTTCAGGAATTTCAAGGTCGGTTCGCCCCGCAGAAACAGGCAGCAATCAGGCGCATGTCAGCGGCCGATGGCAACCCCGAGGACGCGGCATGCCTGTGGAATCAACGCCGGGGCGGCGAGATTTCAAGGTCGCAAACGGTAAAGTCGGCGCCCTTTGACCGTTTCAGAGCCGCGATCCTGGCCTGAAATGCCGGCCCGCGCGGGTCCTGCGCCCGTGGGTCGGGCCGCTCGGCGGCGGGCATGTCTGCGGCCACCCGCACGCGCAGCATCAGGTCGGGCACCGCCGGAGGCTCGCCCACGTTCACGGCACGCAGAACCTCCAGGCCTTCGACCGCGCGCCCGACGACGGTATAGTCATGGTCCAGACGCCGCGACGCCGCGCGCATGAAGAAGATCTCGCTGTTCCCGTGCCCGGATCGGCCTGGCGGCCCACGCCCATAACGCCTGGGCAATAGGCACCCCAGCCTCGCAACCGCTTGTCCGGCGACAGCGCCTGCTCTGCAGCCGACACGGCGGCAAACGGCGTGGCGCCGACAAAGCCCTCGCGGCCATCGCTGCGGTCGACGACCACGGTCGCGGTCTCGGTCGGGATGCGGAAGCTGAACTCCGGTGGCAGGTCGGGGTGAGCCGAGACGCCGCCGTCGCGGTTGTTGGGGTTGCCGGTCTGGGCGACAAAGCCCGCGATCACACGGTGAAACTGCAGGCCGTCGTAGACCTTTTCGCGGGCCAGCAGCTTGATGCGGGCCACGGCCTGCGGCGCGAACTCAGGGCGCAGTTCGACGACGACGCGGCCCTTTGTGGTGTCGATCACCAGGGTGTTTTCAGGGTCCAGTTGCCGGACGTCGGCGGGGGCCGCAGCCATCAGGCCCAGCGCCGCGATCAAAATTGCTGGTGTTCGAAACACTGCATTTGTCTCCGTCGTCGACGCGGTAATGGCAGCCATATTTTGTCGATGAAAGCTACCGTTGTCCTTCGCCCCTTGTGGGACCGTTTCATAATTCCAGATTGGGGCCCACAACTCGCAATCGTCCCCCTTCGCCCCTTGTGGGAGAAGGTGGCCTGCGCAGCAGGTCGGATGAGGGGTCGAAATCCGGTTCAGGATAAGTCACGCTGAGCGATGGCTCGCTCCACCACCGTTCCTCAGGCCCGCGCTCTGCGCCGAAACGCGCCGGAGACCGAACGCCAGCTGTGGAAGCTGCTGCGCGATCGCAAGCTGGAAGGACTGAAGTTCCGGCGGCAGGTACCGCTCGGACCCTACGTTCTGGACTTCGTGTGCATGCGCCATCGTTTGGTGATCGAGGCGGACGGCCCGTTTCACGATCCCGAACGCGACGCCATTCGAGATGCCTGGCTGGCTGCAAAAGGGTTTCGCGTGCTGCGCTTCCCGAACACCGAAATCCAGCTCAAGGACTGGCAGGTCATCGGGCGGATTCTCGAGATTGTCGGAACGCCGCCACCCCAGGCATAGGGCGGCGCGACCCCTCATCCGAGCCGCTCACGCGGCCCACCTTCTCCCACAAGGGGCGAAGGACCCGTGTGCGCTCGAGTTCATTACCCTGGTGCAACGGGCTCAAGGTTTGCGGCATAGGAGGTCGCGGAGGACGGTGGAGCGGCCGACGATCTGGCCCTCGGGGCCGATGGCCTGGGACGCCCGCTGGCTGGAATCAAACCACTGGGCGCGGTCAAGGCCCTGGCTGCGGCAATAGACGTCCGCGCCGCGATCACCGGCCGCGACGTCCAGCCCGTCCACGGTCGGACGGGGGAAGAACACCGTGGTGACGCCTTCGATGCCGCGCGTGTCACGGCGCGGGCGATCGGGGCGGCCCGGGCCAAAACCGGGTGAGCCGCCGACCGGTTGCAGCGACGACACCTGGGCCATCAGACCCAGGGTGTGGAGATTGGCCACATCGCCCTTCACCTCCTGGCAGCGCCCCTTGAAAGCGTCGTGCTCGCAGATCAGCCAGCGACCTTCGAAGCGCGCGCTCTGGGCACGGTCGTTGAACCGCCATTTGCCGAGGTCCGGCGCAGGCTGGGTAATCGTCACCGACGCGCCCTGAAAGTCGGGCAGATCGTAAAGGGTCACGGACCCGGTCCGAAAGGGTTGGGCGTGAGCCGCGCTGCCCAGGGCCACAGCGGCGGCGAACGCCAGGGCGAGTTTCGTTTTCAGCATCGCATCGACCTCACATGAGCTGCAGACATTGCCGTTGAACGGCATCACCGATGAACCGTGGCTGAAGGGTCACGCATCTTGTTTCCGTAGGGGCACCTTCCCATCTCAGGGTCCGAACGGATCCATGCGATCCCGTGCCAGACAGGGAGCCATCCACACCATGATCGAGCGCCGTCCGTTCAACCGCCTGGGCAAGGCCGACCACGGCTGGCTGAATGCCCGTCACCATTTTTCGTTCGGCGACTTCTACGATCCGCAAAACATGGGCTGGGGCGCGATACGGGTCTGGAACGACGACGAGATCGCGGCCAATTCAGGCTTTCCACCGCACGCGCATGCCGACATGGAAATCATCACCTATGTCCGCTCGGGTGCGATTACGCACAAGGACAGCCTGGGCAACGCGGGGCGAACCGAAGCTGGTGACGTCCAGGTGATGAGTGCCGGCTCCGGGATCCGGCACGCAGAATTCAACGCGGAGACAGACACCACCACTCTGTTCCAGATCTGGATTGAGCCGAGCACCCGGGGCGGCACGCCCGACTGGGGTGCACGGCCGTTTCCGAAGGCTGACCGGGCCGGCCGGTTCGTGACCCTTGCCAGCGGCATGGGCGAGGCGGGCGACGCCTTGCCGATCCGCGCTGACGCGCGGGTTGCGGGGGCGACGCTCAAGGCCGGTGAGAGCGTTGACTATGATCTGGGAGAAGGCCGTCATGCCTACCTCGTCGCCTCACTTGGCGTGATCGAGGTGAACGGGGTTCGCCTCGAAACCCGCGACGGGGCTGCCGTAAAGGATGAGGCGCGTCTGACGATCAAGGCACTGGAAGAGTCTGAAGTTGTCCTGGTGGACGCGGCCTGATCCAGGCCGGGTCCAGATGCGATTGGGCCCGCGGTGGGGGAGACCGCGGGCCCGTTCGCACATCCGCTGATAACCTGGGGAGAGCCTAGCGGGCGGCGAAGGTCGTTGAGGCGCGGGCCGCCTGGGCGGTGCGGATCGCGTCCATCTTCTCGTTCAATTCCACCTTCACGCCGATGCGGCAGTTGGCGCGGGCGGAAAGCGAGATCTCGGTGTTGCAGAACTTGCGCGCGGCATAGTCGGCACGCTGGTTGAAGGTGGTGATGCCCTCATGGCTGGCGAGGTTCAGGTCGGCGACCCTGACTGTGGAAGGGGCGGCCTGGGCGGCGTTGGTGGTCAGGGCGGCGATCGGCAGGGAGGCCAGGGCCAGCATGGCGATGCTGGAAATGGTGTTGGTCAGCGTGTTGATCTTTTGCATGGTCTCTATCCCTCGAAGCGGTTGTGCGGGACGGTGTTGTCCGCCGGCAAGGGATGAATACTTTGATGGATCAATTAATACCCGTGAATATGACGTCATGAAGCAGATGTAAGAATATTACGTGATGTTAATACTTAAATTTCAGGCAATGTGAACGCTGAGGTAATCAGCGTGCGCACCATGTTGGTATCAGCAGTTTCGCGACACATTGGCCGGGTTGAGGTAGAACGCCTGTCAACGACCGTGCGCCAGATGACGCGGTCGCGGGGCTGCCTGCAGGAGTTTGTGGAATGAGCGATCCCCTCCCCTTGCAAGGCCTTCGAGTCCTCGTGGTCGAGGACGAGATGATGGTGTCCATGCTGCTGGAGGACATGCTGGCTGACCTTGGGTGCGCCGTCGTCGGGCCCGCCTCGCGTCTGGAGGAGGCGATGGCGATGGTCGATGCCCACGACATCGACTGCGCGTTGCTGGATGTGAATCTGGCGGGCACGCAGAGTTTTCCGCTGGCCGACCGCCTGCGTGAGCGAAATACGCCTTTTGCCTATGCGACAGGCTATGGCGAGGCGGGGCTGCGTCCGAATGACAAGGGCGCGATCATTCTGATGAAGCCGTTCCGCGAGAGCGACCTTGTTCGCGTGCTGGGCGAAATGCAGGGCCGCCTAAAGACCCCTGGCGATTAGCCCCGCCAGCAATTTGTCCGGCGTGATCGGATAGTCCCGGACCCGCACGCCGCAGGCATTGTAGATGGCATTGGCCACTGCGGCACCGGCCCCGGAATTGCCCAGCTCGCCTACACCTTTGACGCCCATCGGATTAGCCTTGTCGTCGACCTCGTCCAGCATGATGGCGTCCAGGTCGCCGATGTCTGCCTGCACGGGCGCCAGATACTGGGCCAGATCCTGATTGAGCAACGATCCGTAGCGGACATCCACTGGATTGCCCTCGGTCAGGGCCGAACCGATGCCCCAGATCATGCCGCCGGTCAGCTGGCTGCGCGCGGTCTTGGCATTGAGGATACGGCCGGCGGCAAACACGCCCAGCATGCGGCGTACACGGACTTCTCCCGTCACGGGATCAACGCCCACCTCGCAGTAGTGGCCGCCATAGGTCTGCTGGCTCCACTCGCGGGCGTCCTGCGCCGGTTTGATCTCGCCCTCGACGGTCAAGCCTTCCGGCGCGGCGCGGCGGATCAGGCTGGCCAGGGTCTCGGAGCGGTTCTCGATGGCGATGACACCGTCCTGGAAGGTCACGTCGACGGGCCGCCCGCCGAACAGCGGTGAGGCTTCATCGCCCGTTGCCAGTTCGGCGATGGCGGTGCGCAAGTTCTGGCCTGCCGCCAGCGCCGCAGATCCTGCTGTGGCCGCCCCGAACTGACCGCCGGAACCAGGCGCCGGCGGAAACTCGGAATCGCCGATTTCGACCTTCACATGGCCCAGGGGCACACCCAGCGTCTCGGCGGCGATCTGGGCCAGAACCGTATAGGTGCCCGTGCCGATGTCCGTCATGCCCTGCCGGACCGTGATCACGCCCTCGGCGTCCACGGTGAAACTGCACTTGGCCGGCAGCAGGAAGTTGCCGCGGATCGCTGCGGCCATCCCCATGCCGACCAGCCAGCGGCCATCGCGGACCAGCCCCGGAGTCGGCAAGCGCCGGTCCCAGCCGAACTGTTGTGCGCCCTCACGCAAGCACCGCACCAGTTGGCGCATGGAGAACGGCCGCCCGTTCTCCGGATCCGTTTCGGGCTCGTTGCGAATTCGCAGTTCGACCGGATCCAGCCCCAGCTTTTCCGCCAGTTCGTCCATGGCGCATTCCAGGGCCAGGGTGCCGGAGGCTTCGCCCGGCGCCCGCATCGGTCCGGCGCCCGGCAAGTCCAGCTTGACCAGCCGGTGGCCCGTCAGCCGGTTCGGCGCGGCATAGAGGGCGCGGGCAAAGTTCGACGCGTGCTCCGTGAAGTTGCCTTCGCGGTGACAGTGCGTCCAGGTCATCATGGAAAAGGCGTTGAGGCGGCCATCCTTCTCGGCGCCCAGCCGCACCTGCATCACCGTGGCCGGACGATGGATGGTGCCGTGCATCATCTGCTGGCGGGTGTAGGCGACCTTGACGGGCCGCCCCAGCGCCCTGGCCGCCAGCGCCGCCAGGATCAGGTCGTCATAGGTCTGGCCCTTGCCGCCGAAGCCACCACCGATGTACCGGGTCAGCAGGTG
>JANNFM010000217.1:0-1838 GCA_031379795.1 Alphaproteobacteria bacterium | reverse complement strand
TGACTGAAGCTTGAGCTGGCCGGAGTGAACGCCCAACCGGTCCAGCGGCAGGGTCAAGCTGGCCTGAATCTCCGTCTTGGTTCCGGGGCCGATGTTGTCCGGCCGGTCAGCTGCCGGAAGCCCGGTGGTGGGATCTCGTATTATGACGCCGCGGGAATCACGCGCCGGCCCCCGGTCCACGGTGTCGGTAATCTCGAAACGACGGAACGTCACCAGGGCGGCACCCGCACCCCAGAAGCGTTGCTCGAAGGCCGCCTCATAGACCCATGCCTGCTGCGGCGTGAGATCCGGGTTTCCGGCGACGACGGTCCCCGTGGCCGCGACATTGGACGAGGCGACGAAGTCGTCGAAATTCAGCTGACCCACTTCGCGTTCGAAGCGAAGCCGCAGTTGCCCGGTGGCATAGGGTGCCCAGGTCAGGGCGGCGCGAGGCTTGAGGAAACTCAACGATTTTCGCAGGGTGACATCACCGGCCGACGTGACCCGCGAAGCTTCCTGGCGCAGTCCGGCATCCACCGAAAACGTCGAAGTCGGTCGCCAGGTCCCGCGCAGGAACACCTCGCCCCGCAGTTCCTCGACCTGAACATTGGCGGCAGGGACCAGAATCGCACGGGTGTTGACCGTGAGGTCGGTGGCGCTGTCGAGACGGTTCAAGGCCCCCTCCGCCCCGGTTTCAAACGTCAGGTTCGACATGCCCTTGATGCGCAACTGCAGTCGGCCAACGCTTTCGCGGGTCTTGCGATCCGACAGAAAGTCGCGGGTCAGACCCGGACCTTCAAAGTGAACGTCGGTGACCAGCTTGCCGAACGACTGGAAAGCGACGCTCTCGAGCGAGACGTGATCGGTCAAAGCACGCGTGAAGCGGCCACCCAATTCCAGCTGCTTTCTATTGATGTCGTTGTACTGATACTCAAGGCCCGTCGCGCTGGTGTAGTGATCATAGATCTCGGTCCACGCCGGATTGATCTGCAAGGCCCCGGTCAGGCGGATCTTGCCGCCCATCAGCGGCGACTCAAACGCGCCCGTGGAGTTGATGCGAGCGCCATAGCCCCAGGCCTCGACATCCGACGCCAGCCGTACCGAGTTGTTGGCATTGTAGCGGGTCCGCCCGCCGATCCCCAGGTCGTTGTTGGGCATATGCCCGGTGCCAAACACCTGGCTGAACTCAGCGGAACGCCCGCCCGGCAGGTTCCACTGGCCCTCAAACCTCAGTCCCGGCAGGATCTTGCCATTGTAGACAAAGAACACGGTCGGAGAGATCGCACCCCGGAAGCCGGTCGTCTGGCGACGCACCACATTCGCCAGGATAGTTCGGCCTTCCATGTCGATCCCGGGCGCGCCGCCGCGGATCAGCTCGATCCGCTCAACGGAGCCGGCGGGAAGGCGTTTCAGGATATCGTCAAGGCCGTCAGTCTTGGATACCGGCGTCTGCCCGTCGATCAGGACGTTGCCACTCGATCCGGCCAGCCCGCGCACGGCGGTGCCCTTGTCGAACGCAAAGCCGGGAACGCGCAGCACCATGTCATAGGCGCTGGTGGGTTTGGACTCGGCGAAAAAGCTGGGGGGATAGGAGATGACGCCACGGGTCGCATCCGAACCCGGCGCCATCGGCACAACAACGACCGCCTCTGCCGCCTGCGGCGCAACCGCAGCGGCGATCATTGCGATCGTACCCAACATTGGCGTCCCCTCCCGGCCTGCAAGTCTGTCTTACTTTGCGGATGCAAGCTATCGACGATCAGTTACCACCGTGAAATCTGAAAGGTCGTGAACAGCGTCGTTTCGCAACACTTGGGTGGCAGCTCAGACCCTGCCCGTGACCGGGATCAACGCGCCCG
>JANNFM010000167.1:0-4278 GCA_031379795.1 Alphaproteobacteria bacterium | reverse complement strand
ACTCGTGGAAGATCAGGGGCTACTGGACGAGGTGGCCGGACTGGTCGAATGGCCGATACCCGTGCTGGGCGACATGGACCCTGTCTATCTGGACCTGCCGCCAGAAGTGATCCGGACGTCGATGCGCGTGCATCAGCGCTTTTTTGCCGTGCGCGACCCTCGCACTGGAAAGTTGGCGCCGCATTTCGTGACGGTCGCCAACATCGACGCCGTTGACGGCGGCAAGACCATCACGCGCGGCAACGCCAAGGTGCTGTCCGCGCGGCTGTCGGATGCCCGGTTCTTCTGGACCGAAGACCGAAAGACGACCCTCGAGGCGCGTCTCGAAAAGCTGAAGGGTGTCACCTTCCACGCCAAACTGGGCGCCATGTACGAGCGCGTCGAGCGGCTGGAGATGCTGGCCGAGGCGCTGGCCCCGCGTGTTGGCGCCGATCCCGCCAAGGCCGTCCAGGCCGCGCGCCTGGCCAAGGCGGACCTGACGACCGGCGTTGTCGGAGAATTCCCTGAACTTCAGGGCGTCATGGGCGGATACTATGCGACCGCCGAGGGGTTGAGCCCGCTGGTGGCCGAAGCCATCCGCGATCACTACAGACCGGCAGGGCCAAGCGACGAGGTCCCGGATCGCCCGGTGACCATGGCCGTGGCGCTGGCGGAAAAGCTCGACACCCTGGTGGGGTTCTACGCGATCGGCGAAAAGCCGACCGGATCTCGCGACCCCTATGCCTTGCGACGGGCCGCGCTGGGCGTGATCCGCATCGTGCTGGGCTCGGAGCTGCGCATGCCGCTCCGCGAGGTGGTCGCCGACTGGTACCGATCCCTGCGGTGCTTCGTCGATCCGGGCCGGGCCTTGTGGGTGGCCACTCCAAAGTTGACGGCGCACCTGGGCGCCCGCGGCCGCGCCAAGTCACAGGAATTCGCCGTCTATCTGCGGGAATTCGATGAGGCGCTGCTGGACGGCGTGCCGCAGGTGGTGGCCATGGACCGCGAGGTCGACCTGGAGTTCGATCGGCTCGAACGTGAGAAGCCGGAGGGCGAGGTACTCTTCGAATTCCGTCGCTACGACGATGTCGTTGAAGAGGTCGTGGCGTTTTTCGCCGACCGTCTGGAAGTCTGGCTCCGCGACCGTGGCCAACGGCATGATCTGGTCGCGGCCATCTTCGCCCTGGGTGACGATGATCTGGTCAGGATCGTCGCCAGGGTGACGGCGCTGGACGTCTTTCTCAAGACCGAGGACGGGGCCAATCTGCTGGCCGGCTACAAGCGCGCGGTCAACATCCTCAAGGCCGAGGAGAAAAAGGGTCCGTTGCCGACTGGCGCCCCGATACGAATGGGCACGTCCTCGCCCGAGGAACTGGCGCTGATTTCCGCCGTCGGTGACCTCGACACCAGGCTCGGCGCTGCCCTTGATGGCGAGAATTTCGCCGGGGCGATGCAATTGCTCTCGAAACTTCGTGGCCCTGTCGATGCGTTCTTCGACAAGGTGTTAGTAAATTCGGATGTATCAGACGAGCGCGACAATCGCCTGCGCCTGCTGGCGAAGGTGCGGGACGCCATGGGACAGGTGGCGGACTTCGCTCGGGTTACGGGCTGACAGAAGGTGCTTGGAATGGCCGATACGATGGTGAAGACGCGCTGGGTCTATGCCTTCGGTGGTGGCTCGGCCGATGGCGACGCCTCCATGAAGGATCTGCTGGGCGGCAAGGGCGCCAATCTGGCCGAGATGTCGTCCCTGGGGCTGCCGGTGCCTCCCGGCTTTACGGTCACGACCGAGGCCTGCGTCCACTACTATTCGAATGACAAATCCTATCCGGCGGGCCTGACAGAGCAGGTGGCCGAGGGCCTCAAGGCCGTTGAGCGGATCACGGGCAAGCTGTTTGGCGATGCGGCCAACCCGTTGCTGGTTTCCGTCCGGTCCGGCGCCCGCGCATCGATGCCCGGGATGATGGATACGGTGCTGAACCTGGGCCTCAATGATCAGACCGTCGAGGGGCTGGCGAAACTCTCGGGCGACCGCCGTTTTGCCTTCGACAGCTATCGCCGCTTTATCCAGATGTATTCTGCGGTGGTCCTGAACATGGATCACCACCTGTTCGAGGAAATCCTGGACGACCACAAGGATCGCCTTGAGGTCTATGTGGACACCGGTCTTAAGGCCGAGGACTGGGAAGCCGTGGTCGCCGACTACCGCGACGCCGTCGAACGCGAACTGGGCAAACCCTTCCCACAGGATCCGCACCAGCAGCTGTGGGGTGCCGTGGGTGCCGTCTTCGCCAGCTGGATGAATGATCGGGCGAAATTCTATCGCCGCATGCACGACATTCCCGAAAGCTGGGGCACGGCGGTCAACATCCAGTCCATGGTGTTCGGCAATATGGGCGACGGCTCGGCCACCGGCGTGGCCTTTACCCGCAACCCTTCGACCGGTGACAACCGGCTCTATGGCGAGTTCCTGATCAACGCCCAGGGCGAGGATGTGGTGGCGGGCATCCGCACGCCACAGCCCCTGACCAAAATCGCCCGCGAGGAAATGGGCGATACCAACCCGTCGATGGAAGAGGCGCTGCCCGAAGTTTTCACCCAGTTCAAGGCGGTGGTGGAGCGACTGGAGACCCACTACCGCGACATGCAGGACATCGAGTTCACGGTCGAGCAGGGCCGACTCTACATGCTGCAGACCCGCAACGGCAAACGCACCGCCAAGGCGGCGCTGCGGATCGCGGTGGATCTGGCCAACGAGGGCCTGATCACCCACGCCGAAGCGGTGATGCGGGTCGATCCGGCGTCCCTCGACCAGCTGCTGCATCCGACCATCGACCCATCAAGCCCCCGCGACGTGATCGCCACGGGCCTGCCGGCGTCGCCCGGCGCTGCCACCGGCAAGGTGGTGTTCACCGCCGAGGAAGCTGAAAAGCTGGGCCTGGCCGGGGAGGCGGTGATCCTGGTCCGCGAGGAAACCTCGCCCGAGGACATCCGCGGCATGGATGCGGCGCGCGGCATCGTCACCGCACGCGGCGGCATGACCAGTCACGCTGCTGTCGTCGCGCGCGGCATGGGTCGCCCCTGCGTCTCCGGGGCCGGCGAAATCCAGATCGACAGGCGAGCCGGTGAGTTCCGCTCGCGGGGCAAGACGATCAAGGCCTATGACGTCGTCACCATCGACGGCTCGACCGGCGAGGTCCTGCAAGGCGTCGTCAAGATGATCGAGCCGGAGCTCTCCGGCGATTTCGGCTCCCTGATGGTCTGGGCCGACGAAGTGCGCCGCCTGAAGGTGCGCGCCAACGCCGAGACCGCGCTGGACGCCCAGGTCGCCCGCCAGTTCGGCGCGGAAGGCATCGGGCTTTGCCGCACCGAGCACATGTTCTTCGATCCGGCGCGGATCGCCGCCGTGCGCGAGATGATCCTGGCCGACGATGCCGCCGGGCGGAAACTGGCCCTGGCCAAGATCCTGCCGATGCAGCGCGCGGATTTTGTCGAGCTGTTCAAGATCATGGAGGGCTTGCCGGTCACCATCCGGCTGCTGGACCCGCCGTTGCACGAGTTCCTGCCGCACTCCGAAGAGGACCTGGCCGCAGTCGCTGAGGCCACTGGGCTGGATCCCGCCAAGCTGCTGCGCCGCGCCCAGGAACTGCATGAAGTGAACCCCATGCTGGGCCACCGCGGCTGCCGTCTGGGCGTGTCGTACCCCGAGATCTACGAGATGCAGGTTCGCGCCATCATCGAGGCCGCCTGTCAGGTCGTCGCCGATGGCCGCCCCGCGCCGATCCCGGAAATCATGCACCCCCTCGTCGCCAAGGGCGAGGAGATGAAGTTCCTGCGCGAACTCACGGATCGGACAGCGAAAGAAGTGCTCGCCGAGCAGGGCATCTCCATCGAGTACATGGTCGGCACCATGGTCGAACTGCCCCGTGCCGCCATCCGCGCCGGTGACCTGGCCGAACACGCCGAATTCTTCTCGTTCGGCACCAACGACCTGACCCAGACCACCTTCGGCATCAGCCGCGATGACAGTGGCCGTTTCCTGAACGCCTACATCGACAAGGGCATCTTCGAGCGCGACCCCTTCGTGACCCTCGACCAGGAAGGCGTCGGCGACCTGATCCGCATCGCCACCGAGCGGGGCCGGGCGGTGCGGCCCGACGTGAAGCTGGGCATCTGCGGCGAGCATGGCGGCGACCCTGCCTCGATCCAGTTCTGCGAGAGCGTGGGCCTGGACTACGTCAGCTGCTCACCCTACCGCGTGCCGATCGCCCGCCTCGCGGCCGCTCAGGCCGCGATCGG
>JANNFM010000153.1:0-2053 GCA_031379795.1 Alphaproteobacteria bacterium | reverse complement strand
GCATCAGACGCTCTCCATTAAATTATACATACGTATAACTTCTGTCGGAGCGGTGTCAATGACCCGGGTCTGAATTCCCGCGGAAGACGCCGTCACGGTAGGTCCAAACGATTGAACGGCCTGCTTCAGGCCCTTCGCTCCTTTCCCTCGTGCGCACCGCCTGCTCACCTCCCGACATGGTCAGGAACTCGGGCCGACTGGCGCTCGACGCCTCCAGCAACTTCGCCACCCCGGTGACGCCTACCTTCCAGACCCTTACCCTGTAAGCCGAACCGCCAGCCCAAACCAAGTAAATCAGATCATCCCCGTCCCAGAGGCGGAAAAGGCTGATGGGGGTGTCGGATATGTCTTGCGAATAGCGCATGCCCTTTCCGCAACCGCGAAGGCAATCAGCGACCCAGCGGTATCCCACTGGGCCATCCTGGACCTCTATACGGAAATCTGACACGCCAGGGTCCACGAGGGTCACCGAGGCGCTGATACTCCCTAATGAGCCCTGATCGACGCGCAGATTTCGCTTCGCGGCCACGATGCAGGTATTGAGCAACCCCATGTACCACCCGTAGCGCACGTTCAATGGAAGCGTCGCGAGTGACATCCAATCCCGCCTCTCATCACTCTCCCTTAGTCTGGCAAGATAGACCCTGCGGAGTTGCTGGGACTGCTTAATCTCTAAAGGTGCGTAGGCGGCGGACCCCAAGGGAACGCTGAGGTTCAGGCAGTCGAGATTTGCCTGCTGCTCCGCGCTAATACCCGGAGCCAAGTGCTCGACCGGAAATTCCAGAGGCAACAACATCAGCCTTCTTTCGATCGCGGAGCAGGTCTAGCTACTAGCCCTTCATCGCCGCTTTCACCGCTTCGGCTCGGATCGGCAGGTCGCGGACCCGGGCGCCGACGGCCCGGAAGATAGCATTGGCGATGGCGGGGCCAACCACCGTGGTGGCCGGTTCGCCCAGGCCGACGGGCGCCTCGCCGCTGGCGATGAATTCGATATCCAGGTCGGGCACGTCGCCCATGCGGAGCGGCGTATAGCTGTCGAGATTGGTGTCCCTGACCTGGCCGTTCTCGAACACCGTCCCTTCGAACAGCGCCAGACTCATGCCCCAGAGCGCCGCGCCCTCCATCTGGGCCAGGGCGCCGTCGGGATGGACGATGGTGCCGGCGTCGGCGACCAGGGTCAGCTTCTCGACCTTCACCGCGCCGGTGGCGGGGTTGACGTTCACCCGCGCCGCGCAGGCGGTCCAGGTGGGCATGTCGCGTTCCTGGCCAAAGCTGGTGGCCAGGCCCAGGCCGGTGTTTTTGGGCAGAGGCTTGCCCCAACCCGCCTTGGCGGCCAGCCGGTTCAACACTGCGGCCTGACGTTTGGCGCCGCCCACCGCATTGGGGACCGATCCGGCGTTCTTGCCGCTGGCGTCCAGCAGTTTCAGTCGGAAGGCAAGTGGATCGACGCCGGCCTTCGCCGCCGCCTCGTCCATGAAGCTTTCCAGCGCCCAGTTGGTCCAGCCGGGACCGACGGATCGCAGCCAACCGGGCCGGAAGGTCTGGTTGGCCAGATCGTTACCGACGGCGCGCACGCGGTGGGCGCCGACATTGTACCAGTGGTTGGCGCCATTGGCGGCGAAGGGGTCGAAGGCCACGCCGTTGGCCCCTTTGGGCATGAAGAAGGGGGCCATGGCCTCGGTCGGCCAGCCGGCGCAGGTCACGTGTTCCATAGCGGTGACACGACCAGCCTCGCCGAACGCCATCTTCACGGTCTGGACCGAGGGGGAGCGCGGGCTGTCGAAGCGGCTGTCGTCGGCGCGGGTCATGACCATCTTCACCGGCTTGCCGCCGATGGCCTTTGAAGCCAGCGCGGCACCCACAGCATAGTCGCCGTTCAGGCGTCGGCCAAAACCGCCACCCAGCAAGTAGGTCCGCAGGACAATGGTATCCTCCTTGCGACCAAGCGCCTGGGCCAGCCAGGGCAGCACCAGAGATTGCCACTGGTTGCCGGTATGGATCTCGAACTTGCCGTCCTTCTCGAAGGCCAGTGCATTCACCGGCTCCATCTGGA
>JANNFM010000148.1:0-1978 GCA_031379795.1 Alphaproteobacteria bacterium | reverse complement strand
GTAGAGGTCGTCGTCGGTCAGGGTCTGCCCGGTCCGCGGCAGCGCACGCACCCGTGCCAGGATTTCGTCGATCCTGCGCACGCGCTCGGCGTAGGGCGTAGCGGCGCGACGAGCTTTCACGAGTTCGGCGCGGACGGCTGTCGCGACGGCCTCTGTGATAGCCTTGTTCCTGAGTGTGGCCAGTTCGCGAATGTCGCGAACCACCTCTTCATTCCGGATCTGGATCGGCTTCGTCATGATCGGGTAAGATTATCATGATCCAAAGGGGCCTCCAAGAGCACGACAGCTTGAAGTGGATACCGGTTCAAGCGCCCGTCGTGCTCTAAATATATGAGAACGAGCCTTTTCATCCAGATCAGAAGATTCCATCTGATCCGGAAAGGCTCTCGGCGATTGGCTTGCGCTGCGCCGCGTGATCAAAGCCGCGATCTCCGGCGACCAGACACAGAGGACTTCCAACCATGCGCGTGGCGATGATCGGGACGGGTTATGTGGGCCTGGTCAGCGGGGCCTGTTTTGCCGATTTCGGCCACACGGTCACCTGCATCGACAAGGACGCGGGCAAGATCGCCCTGCTGAAGTCCGGCGGCATCCCGATCTATGAGCCGGGTCTGGACCTGCTGGTGGCGGCCAACGTCAAGGCGGGTCGGCTGTTCTTTGATACCGACGCCACCAGGGCGATCCGCGAGGCCGATGCGGTGTTCATCGGTGTGGGCACCCCGTCGCGTCGCGGGGACGGCTATGCGGACCTTTCGTACGTTTACGCTGCCGCCGAAGAGATCGCCGGACTGGTCGAAGGCTTTACCGTGGTGGTCACCAAGTCGACGGTTCCGGTGGGCACCGGCGACGAGATCGAGGCCATCTTCAAGCGGGTGCGGCCGGATGCCGATGTCGCCATCGTCTCGAACCCGGAGTTCCTGCGCGAGGGCGCGGCCATCGAGGATTTCAAACGGCCCGACCGCGTGGTGGTGGGCACCACCGAACCCCGCGCCCAGGAGATCATGCGCGAGCTGTACCGGCCGCTCTATCTGAACGAGACCCCGATCCTGTTCACCAGCCGCCGGACGTCCGAGCTGATCAAATATGCCGCCAACGCCTATCTGGCGCTGAAGATCACCTACATCAATGAAATGGCGGACCTCTGCGAAGCGGTCGGGGCCGACATCCAGCAGGTGGCGCGCGGCATCGGACTGGACGGACGGATCGGCGGCAAGTTCCTGAATGCGGGTCCTGGCTATGGCGGGTCCTGTTTCCCGAAGGATACCCTGGCCCTGGTGCGCACGGCCCGCGACGCCGGAACACCCGTGACGCTGGTCGAGACCACGGTCGCGGTCAACGACGAGCGCAAGCGCGCCATGGCCCGCAAGGTTGTCCGCGCCATGGGCGGCGATCCCAAGGGCATGACGGTGGGCATCCTGGGGCTGACCTTCAAACCCAACACCGACGACATGCGCGACGCCCCTTCGCTGACAATCGTACCGGCGCTGCTGGACAAGGGGGCCCGGGTGCAAGCGTTTGATCCGGAAGGTGAAGAGGCCAAGCACATGCTGCCCGGCGTCGACTTCAAGGACGACCCCTACGCCGTGGCCGAGGGCGCCGACATTCTGGTGATCATTACGGAGTGGGACCAGTTCCGGGCGCTGGACCTGGACCGGATCAAACTGTTGATGAACCAGCCGGTGATGGTGGACCTGCGGAATATCTACAAGCCTGCGGACATGAAGGCGCGCGGGTTTGCTTATACGAGCATCGGGCGGGTGTAAGGCGCAGACTGACGACCGTCTATCCGTTTCGGAGGGTGTGTCGTCGGACCAGAAGCATCAACCCCGCCACAGCGGCAAGTGCGAACACGCCGCCACCCAGAAACGTCGCGGCCGGCCCGAACGTGGACCAAAGCACACCAGCGAGCACGCTGGCGACAAGCAGTGCGAGGCCGGTTGCCAGACTAAAAACGCCGAACGCAGTGCCCCGAAGTCTA
>JANNFM010000121.1:0-5088 GCA_031379795.1 Alphaproteobacteria bacterium | reverse complement strand
AACGACAGACGTCGGCGGCTTTGACGCTGCCCACAAGATTACCATCCTGGCGGCGCTCGCGTTCGGATGCGCGCCCAGTTTCTCGGCCACCGAGATCGAAGGCATTGAACAGGTCGAATTGCTGGACATCCAGATGGCCCGGGATCTCGGCTACAGGATCAAGCTCGTCGCCTCGGCCGACAGGTCCGGTGATGGGGCTCTTGTGAGAGTGCACCCTTCACTGGCGCCGCTCAGCCACCCCTTGGCGCAGGCGGGTGGCGCATTGAACGCACTGTTCATCGAAAGCAAACGGACTGGTCGAATCTTCGTGCAGGGCCCCGGTGCTGGGGCAGGTCCGACGGCGGTCGCCGTCGCAGCCGATATCGCCGATGTGATCGCAGGCGCTCGCCGCCCGGTATTTCAATCTCCGGCTCGAGAGCTTGTGCGAAGCGAACCGTCGGATCCGTCCAGGATGACATGCCGGGCCTATCTGCGGTTCCTGGTCAAGGATGAGCCTGGCGTTATCGCTGCGGTCTCCGAAACGCTTGCAGAAGCCGGCGTATCCATCGAGAGCTTCCTGCAAAAGCCGGTTGAGGGCGCTCAGGGGGTTCCCATCGTGCTCACGACCCATACGGTTGCCGAGTCCGTTCTTATGGCCGCGGTTGAACGGATTGCCGGGCTGCCAGCGGTCCTGGATCGGCCCCGGATGTTCCGCATCGCACGTATCTGAGACTTTAGGACAAACGTGCTGTAAGGCGCGGACTGCAAGTTTGGGAAATCGATATGAGCTCTGAAGTTCTGGACCGCAGCCTGGTGCTGGACGCCGTCCGTGTCACCGAGATCGCCGCCATTGCCGCATGGAAACTGGTGGGCCGGGGCGACGAGAAGGAGGCCGATCAGGCAGCCGTCGACGCCATGCGCACCGCGTTGAACGATCTCGATATCGACGGCGAGATCGTCATCGGCGAGGGCGAGCGCGACGAGGCCCCGATGCTCTATATCGGCGAGAAGGTCGGCAAGGGCGGCAAGCACAAGATCGACATCGCCCTGGACCCGCTGGAGGGCACGACGCTGACCGCCAAGGCGATGGCCAATGCGCTGGCCGTGATGGCCTGGGCGCCGAAAGGCACCATGCTGAACGCGCCCGATACCTATATGGACAAGATCGCCTGCGGCCCGGGCTATCCGGCCGGCATCATCGATCTGGACAAGAGCCCGGCCGACAATGTGCGGGCACTTGCGACCGCCAAGGGCGTTGAGCCGTCTGAGATCACCGTCTGTGTGCTGGATCGCCCCCGCCACGCCGAGATCATTGCCGGGCTGCGAGACGTAGGCGCGCGGGTCTATCTGATTACCGATGGTGATGTCGCTGGCGTTATGAATACCGCAGACCCTGAAACCGGCGTGGACCTCTATGTCGGATCCGGCGGTGCGCCTGAAGGTGTGCTGGCCTGCGCGGCATTGAAGTGCGTGGGCGGACAGTTCCAAGGGCGTCTGGTGTTTCGCAATGCCGACGAGCGGGCCCGCGCGGCGCGGGTCGGCATCACCGACCTGGACCGCAAGTACGACCTGCACGAAATGGTGCGCGCCGACGCCATCTTTGCCGCCACCGGGGTCACCAAAGGTGCGTTGCTGGATGGTGTGACCGTCAAGGATGGCTTCGTTCACACCCACACCCTGGTGATGAATTCGGCGACACGGACGGTTCGCGAAGTGCGGATGAAGCGGCCCGTCTGACGCGCTCGATCCATCGACAGTGGCGACTCAGCCCCTGGAAGCCGATACTCCGGGCCGAATTCCACGAAAGGGACATGGCGACATGGCGGATAGACCCATGTCTCCGGATGGCTACCTCGGCGTCACGCGGTCACTCTCGGGGCGGCTATGGCGTGAACGCCCAGCAGACCCCGAGACCGTGCGCCGTCACCAACTGACCCACGGCCTCTCCGAGCCTCTCGCCCGCGCTCTCGCGTCGCGCGGCGTCACAGCCGAAGGCGGGCAGAATTTCCTGCACCCAACCCTGAAGGCCCAGTTTCCCGATCCCTCGACCTTCGCCGACATGGATCGCGCGGCAGAGATTTTGGTCGACGCCCTGACCAAGGGTCGCAAGGTTGCTGTGTTCGCCGACTATGATGTCGATGGCGCGTCGTCGGCGGCGCAACTGGTGCGCTGGTTTCGCGCCATGGGGCTGGAGATTTCGATCTATGTCCCTGACCGCATTCTGGAGGGATACGGCCCGTCACCAGCGGCCTTCCGACGCCTGAAGGACGAGGGCTCTGATCTGGTGATCACGGTCGACTGCGGGGCTGCCGCCTATGATGCGCTCAAGTTCGCGGCCGAGATCGAGCTATCCGTGGTGGTGGTTGACCATCACCTGATGCGGCCCGGCGAAATTCCGGCGGTGGCTGCCCTGGTTAATCCCAACCGCCCGGACTGCCGCTCGGGGCAGGGTCATCTGGCGGCCGCGGGCGTGGTGTTCGTCCTGCTGGCGGCCTTGAACCGGGAGGCGAGGCGGCGGGGCCTGTTCGCCGATCGGCCTGAACCTGACATCCGGGTCTGGCTCGACCTCGCGGCCATGGGCGCCATCTGTGACGTCACCGAGTTGAGGGGCTTCAACCGCGCTGTGGCGGCTCAAGGCCTGAAGGTGATGTCCAGCTGGCGCAATCCGGGCCTCCACGCTTTGATGCAGGTGGCCAAGGCCGAGGGGCCGGCATCGGTGTTTCATGTGGGGTTCCTCCTGGGCCCCCGGATCAATGCCGGCGGAAGGATCGGACGGGCTGACCTGGGCGCAAGGCTGCTGTCGACCGACGATCCCCTTGAGGCCGCCTCACTGGCCGCCGAACTGGATGCCCTGAACGGGTCCCGCAAGGATGTTGAACGCGAGGTCCAGGAGGCTGCCGTCCGCCAGATCGAGCGCGAGAGCAATCAGACCGATGCGCCCTGCCTGGTCGTGGCCCAGGATGAGTGGCACCCGGGGGTCATCGGTATCGTCGCAGGGCGGCTCCGGGAGCGTTACCGCAAGCCTGTCATGGTCATCGGCATCGATCGCCCCGGCAACATCGGCAAGGGATCCGGCCGGTCGCAGCCGGGGGTCAATCTGGGGCGGGCGGTACAGGCAGCCTACGATGCGGGGCTGCTGCTGTCGGGCGGGGGCCACGCCATGGCGGCTGGACTGTCTGTTCGGCCAGACACCATCCCGGAGCTGCGCGCATTTCTCTGCGAGCAGATGGCCGGGGAGTGCGAGATTGCGACCGCTGCAGACGCCCTGGAATTCGACGCCCTGGTCACCAGCCGCGGTGCAGATCGTGGCCTCTGGACCGAATTTCAGCGTCTGGCGCCCTTCGGGCCTGGAAACCTGGAACCCCTGTTCGCCCTGGCAGACGTGCGGGTTGAGCGGCCGATGGCGCTCAAGGGCGGACATGTGCGCTGTACGCTGACCGACCAGACCGGCGGGCGACTCAAGGCCATCGCCTGGCGCTGCGAGGATACGGAGATCGGCCAGAGGCTGCTGCGCGACAACAGTCCGATCCACGTAGCCGGCCGGCTAAAGCCCGACGATTGGCAGGGCCGTGAAGGCGTCCAGCTTGAGATTGAGGACATCGCCGATCCCCGCCGAATTTGAGCGTGGTGCCTCGGCTTGCGCGCCAATTCGAAGGCGTCTATAGAGCGCGCCTCGCGCTGAGTGGTCCCTTCGTCTATCGGTTAGGACGCCAGGTTTTCAACCTGGAGAGAGGGGTTCGACTCCCCTAGGGACTACCACGCGAATTCCCCTCTGAGGTGTATGCGCTTGACTCTCGCCAAAGTGGCAAGTGCGATTCTCCATTGACGTCTACCGGGTTACGAGAACACTGTTCCCCACGGCCCTGAAGCAAGTCTCCGGGGGTAGCGGGCCGAGGGACGCATGTCGGGTTACGAGTTCGATCATATCGATGGTCCGCCGCCCGTGCGGATTTCCGGGCGCGTCAAGTGGTTCGACGTGGGCAAGGGCTATGGCTTCATTGTGCCCGACGATCCCAGCCAGACCGATCTGAAGGACGTTCTGCTCCACGTCACCAGCTTGCGGACTTCGGGCCGTGAGAGCTGTCTTGAGGGCGCGGTGATCACCTGTGATGTCGTCCGACGGCCCAAGGGATGGCAGGTTGCCGAGGTTGTGCTGGTAGACGAGACGTCGGCCATCCTGCCGGTTCGTCATCTGGACGACGGCGTCCACACACGGCCGGAAGGTGTCGTTCGGTCACGGCCCAGCGAGCTCTCCGGGCCGATGGAAAACGCCAAGGTGAAGTGGTTCAACCGCGCCAAGGGCTATGGTTTCGTCGTCCGCGATGACCAGCCGGGAGATATTTTCGTGCATATCGAGACCCTGCGCCGTGGAGGCATAGAGGACTTGCAGCCGGGCGAAAGCGTCATGGTTCGCTTCTCTGATGGCCCAAAGGGCCTGGTGGTCGCTGACATTGAGGCCGCCAGTCTCTGACTGCGCCTTGCCTGAGATCTAATGTTCCCGCAGAAGATGGCAAACCCGATCGGGGAGCCTGCATTGTCCTTTGCGTATCGACGCCGTGATCTGATGCTGGCGGGCGTCGTTCTGTTTGGTCTTGTCCTGGGGGGCAACTCGCTTGCGGCCGGCATTCCGACCTATGGCACAAGGGTCAAGGCCACATATCCACACGACGCCCGCGCGTTCACCCAGGGGTTGTTCTACCTGGAAGGCAGTCTATTCGAGAGCACTGGCCAGTTTGGAAAATCCGACATCCGCCGGGTGCGACTTAAAGACGGCGCCGTTCTCCAGTCTCGTGCGATTCCTTCGGGTATGTTCGGCGAGGGAAGTGTCAGCTGGGGTCAGGACCTGATCAGCGTGACATGGCGCGATCAGGTGGGATTTCGCTGGGACCGCAAGACGTTCGAGTTGACGTCGACATTCAGCTATCCGGGTGAGGGATGGGGTCTAACCCATGACGGAACCAGCCTTATTCTGAGTGACGGAACGCCAGTCGTCCGCTTTTTAGACCCCAAAACCTTTCGCGAGCGACGCCGCATCCGCATCACCGCCGAGGGCAGGCCTGTCTCGAATCTGAATGAGCTCGAGTGGGTGAAGGGCGAGATCTGGGCGAA
>JANNFM010000110.1:0-4262 GCA_031379795.1 Alphaproteobacteria bacterium | reverse complement strand
AGAACCGGGCGGCCCTTGTGCTCGAAGGCTTCCCAGAGCTTGCCCTTCTTGATGTAGTTGCGGACGTCCTTGACGCGCTCGTCGCCCAGCTGGCTGTCCCGCAGGCGGGTGACGGCGTCGTATTCATAAAGGCCCATCGTCGCCTTGGTCGTCGACTTGATGTGCCAGGTGATCAGATCGGCCCCGAGCGCCTTGGCGATCTCTTCGGCCAGCACCGTCTTGCCGGTGCCGGGTTCGCCCTTGATCAGGAGCGGGCGCTCCAGGGCAATGGCGGCATTGACCGCCACCTTGAGGTCTTCCGTGGCGACGTAGTTGTCGGTCCCTGTAAAACGCTGGCTCATCTAGGCTCCCAGTGCGGGCATTCACGCCCACTTTCGAACAGTTGTTTGTCTGGGCCAACCTATAGCGCCGCGCGCGATGTTCAAGCGGGTTCGCTGTTGGCACCCGGGGCGAACGCGAAGCGCGACGTCAGGCGGCCGCGTTGGTCGCGTCTGCGGCGAACCCGGCAAGTGCCGCGCCCATCATTTCCATCACCCCGTCCCAGTCGCCGTAGCTGGGGGTCGTGAAGACGCGCACCTGAGGATACCAGGGGTAGCGATCCGTGCCGAGGCGCGGCCAGGATCCGGGTGTCGAGATGAGCCAGGCCGGGGTCCCACTCGACGCTGCGAGGTTGAAGCTGGCGTTGGCGAAGCCGAGAACCAGGTCCATTGCGGCGCAGAGCGCAGCCACATCATCCAGGTCCTGCTTCAGGTCGATGCCGGGCGGCGTCCAGATGTCGACCCCGAACTCTTCCCGCGCCTGTTGGAGTTCCGCGGAGCAGTCACCGTACTGCAGGTTGATGAAGCTGATCCCCGGCGTCTTGAGCACAGGAGCCCACTGCGAGAAGGGCGAGAAGTAGCGTGCGCGAGCATCCTTTTTGGTGAGGCTCTTCCACAGCAGACCGACCTTTGGGCCAGCGGGTGCGGTCTTGAGCACCTTGCGCCAGTGCGCCACTCGCTTCGGGTCCGGCTTGAGGTAGCCCTTGCGATCCGGGAACGCATCCAGCGACCGTCGAAACTCCCGCATCAGGCTGCCCATTGGCGTCCACAGGTCGGCCGTCCCTTGGTCGGTGTTGGGCGCGGCCCGCAGAGGCCGCGTCGCCAGGACGTAGGTGCTGTGCGCAGTAACCTCGGCTGTGGGAAAACTGCGTTGGAACAACGGCACCAGCCTGGTTTCCACCGCGATCCGCAAGTTTCCTTCCGGCCCCAGCTTTTCGAGGACATCCGGCAGCACATTGGCAAAGAGAATTTCGTCGCCCAGGCCCTGTTCCCCGATGACCAGCAGGGTTTTGCCCGCGATCTTGGCGCCCGGCGTCCACTTCGGTCGGTCGATGTAGAAGTTGGTGACATCCGAGAACTGCGGCGAGAGGCGGGCCTCATAGTCGTCCCAGCCTTCGCCAAGGCGGCTCATCGCCAGTTGGAACGTGCTGCGCGCCAGCCGCATCATTTGCCGGTCGTCAGCGGTGATGACCCGCTTCATTGCCTCGATGCAGTCGGCAAGTGCACCTTCGGCATCGCCAAGACCGAGTTTGACCTGACCGAGGTTGTACCGCGCCTTGCCGAACTTCGGCGCCAGTCGGACAGCTTCATTGAAGAAGATGCCCGCAGTATCCAGCTCGCCACGCTCGATGAGAATGGTGCCCAGCGTGTTCCACAGCATGTGGGCGTCGGGCCGAAGGGTCAGCGCTTCGCGCAGGAGCTCGATGGCTTCGTCGGGGCGGCCGAGATCGCGAACGACTGACGCCAGATTGTTGACCCCTTCCGGACGATCGGGCGCATGGGCGACATAGTGGCGAAACAGCTTCTCCGCCTGCTCCTTCATGCCCATACGATAGGCCAGGCGGCCAAGGTCGTTCGCCACCTCGGCATGGTCAGGCAGCAATTGAAGCGCGGCTTCATAGGCCTTGACCGAATTCGTGAAGTCGCCGGCACGCTCGCGCGCCATGCCCAGCAGGTACCAGCCAACACCGCTGTATTCGTCCTGCTCTAGGGCTTTGAGCGCCCACTTGCCGCCGGCGTCGAAGTCCTCGCGGTTGAGGGCTTCAATCGCGCGTCTAAGGAGTGGCTGCAGCGCCAGCGCCTTGAGTTCGCTGACGGCGGCGTTCAGCGCGTCCAGGGCGTCCTTGCCGCCGGCCTGCCCCATATCGCTGGTCGCCAGCCTGGCCGGCGTGGCTACAGCCGTGACGTCAATGGCCCGGCTGGAAACTGCACTTATCATCGCTTTGCGCGACATGGAGAGCCCTCGAACAGATCAGCCCTTCGTCGCGTGATTATGCTTAATCGCCCGTTAAGTCGGGCAAAGTGTCGCAGGAAGGCGTTGCGCGCCACTCTCAAGGCGTCGTTAACCGGGGTTCGGCTAAGCAGGGATGCGCCCGAAACGATCTCGCGCAAGAGTTGTTGCTATTCGATTCGCGCTCCAGCGGTCGTTTGCGCAAGAAGGGGAGGCGGACTTGCCACTGAAGTTGTCTCTGAAACCGGGTGAAAAGTTCGTTCTGAACGGGGCTGTGCTGCAAAACGGTGATCGCCGGGCTGTGCTGGTGCTCCAGAACAAGGCCTCGGTCCTGCGTGAGAAGGATATCCTTCACGAGGCGGACGCCCAGACACCGGCCCGGCGGATCTATTTCCCTGTGATGATGATGTACCTGGATGAGGCGACAGCGTTGAAGCAGTACGACGAGTTCGTGCGTCGCCTGACCGAGTTCATGAGCGTGATCCAGAACCCGTCGATCCTGGCCGATTGCGTCAACATCTCCCGGCACTGCATGGAGCGGGAGTACTACAAGGCGCTGATGTTGTGCCGGAAACTCATCGAATACGAAGACGAAAGGTTGGGAAATGTCTCTTCAGGCCTATCAGCAGGCGGCGACGCGGGCTGAAGGCCCGCGAGACACCGAATACCGCCTGTTCGCCCAGGTGACGCGGGCGTTGATCGAAGCTGCCAAGCTTGATCCGACGGACTTTGGAGGCCGCGCCGACGCGCTGGACTGGAACCGGCGTATGTGGACCGCATTCGCCTCCGACTGCGGTCACCCGGACAATGGCCTGCCAAAGCCGCTTCGCGCCTCGATCATCTCGCTCAGCCTCTGGGTAGGCAAACACACCAGCCTTGTGATCCGTCGCGAGGAGGAGATTGAGCCTCTGATCGAGATCAATCGCATGATCATGCAGGGCCTGGCCGGCGGGAACCAGGTCGCCGCCTGAGTTGATGCAACTGTCTGAAACGTGAGGGGCGGCAGGCGACTGCGGCCCTTTTCTTTTGCGCGACGTTCCGGGCAGCAACTGCCGGGCGGCAAATTGTGATTCACTTTCGTTTGCGGTCCCGCGAGCAGTCGTGACGCAAACGTCATATAAATCAGCACTCTAAGGCGCTTGATCGTGGTGAACGCCATGGCACGTCGATTGCGAGGTGCAGCGCAGGCGCGAAGTCGCTTACCGGCGAAGCCGGATCCTCATTCCAGAATGGAACCTGCAAAATGGCAAATTCAGTCAATACGAACGTTGGCGCTCAAATCGCGCTGCAAAACCTCAACGCAACCAACGCGGAGCTTGCCACTGTACAGACCAGGATCAACACCGGTAAGCGGGTTGCAACGGCAAAGGACAATGGCGCCATCTGGGCTATCGCCCAGAACCAGCGCGCCGCATCCAATGCCCTGAATGCTGTCAAGGAATCCCTGCAGCGCGGTCAGTCGACCGTCGAGGTAGCGATTTCCGCAGGCGAGACGATTTCCGATCTGCTCCTGCAGATGAAGGAAAAGGCTCTTGCCGCCGCCGACGCAGGTCTTGACGCCACCAGCCGGGCAGCGCTCGCCGATGAGTTCGGCTCGCTGCGCGGTCAGATCACCAAGGCCGTGACCAATGCCGAGTTCAACGGTGCCAACCTGATCAAACAGGCTGGCACCACGATCAAGGCGCTGGCGAATTCGGATGCCACCTCGGTGATTACGGTGTTGGCCCAGACCCTCACGTTGACGGCGCTTGCCATCGCAACCAGCACCCTGGGCACGAAAACACTGGCCTCAACCGCCATTGGTGTCGTGAACACGGCAATTACGTCGGTCTCGAGCAAGCTGTCGAAGCTGGGCACCGGAGCCAAGGCTCTGAACTCCCATCTGACCTTCGTCGGCAAGCTTCAGGACGCGATTGACGCCGGTGTGGGTAACCTCGTCGACGCTGACCTTGCGAAGGAAAGCGCCAAACTCACGGCTCTGCAGACAAAGCAGC
>JANNFM010000213.1:0-5471 GCA_031379795.1 Alphaproteobacteria bacterium | reverse complement strand
GGCCGAGCGCAGCAACCGCCCGATCATCATCGGCTCCGCCGTGGCGGTCTGGAGTGGTTTCACGGCGCTGTGCGCCGTCGCCACCAACTTCTGGCAACTTATCTTCTTCCGCATCGGCGTCGGCGTCGGCGAGGCCGGCTGCACGCCGCCCGCCCATTCCCTGATCTCCGACTATGTGCCCAAGGAAAAACGCGCCTCGGCGCTGGCCTTCTATTCCATGGGCACGCCGATTGGCGGGCTGATGGGCCTCGTGATGGGCGGCCTGGTGGCCGACGCTTACGGGTGGCGCACCGCCTTCCTGGTCGCCGGCGTGCCCGGCATCCTGTTCGCCTTGCTGGCCATGTTCACCCTGAAGGAACCCCGCCGGCTGATGGCCGAGCACGCGCGCAAGGTGGCGGCGTCCACGACGGCCACGTTCGGCGAGACCGTGCGCTATCTCTCCAAGCGCAAGACCTTCTGGTACATCGCCTTCGCCGCCGCCGTGAAGGCCTTCATCGGTTACGGCCACGCGCCCTTCACCGCGTCCTTTTTCCTGCGCAACCACCCCGAAGAGATCCAGCGCCTGGCCTCCCATTTCGGCCTGATCCTGAACCACGACCTCAAGTCCGTGGGCTTCCTCGGTCTGGCGCTGGGTCTGGTCAGCGGCATTTCCGGTGCCTTTGGCTCTATCGCCGGCGGCTGGATCGCCGACCGTTTCGGCCGCAACGATCTGCGCGCCTACATGGTCGCCCCCGCCATCGCCAGCCTGATCACCATCCCGATCTACATCACTGCCGTCACCATCGATTCCGCCGCCATTGCGCTCTGCATCCTGGGGATCAACGGCTTCCTGGGCACCCTCTGGTATGGCCCGGTCTATGGCACCGGCCAGTCGGTTGTGCCGCCGCACATGCGCGCCACCGCCGCTGCCATCCTGCTGTTCATCATCAACCTGATCGGTCTGGGCCTGGGTCCACTCGCCGTCGGCCTGCTGTCCGACTGGTTCAACAAGGGGCTCGGCATGGGCGCCGCTGAAGGCGTGCGCTGGGCGCTGATCGTCTCGGCCAGCAGCGGTCTCGTGGCCTTCGCCTGCTTCTGGCGAGCCCGCAAGACGATCCGCGAAGACACGGTCAGCTGACCTGGGGTGGCGCGGGACTTCACGGCGACCTCATTCAAGCGCTAACGTGTTGGCATGTTTGACGGGTTCATCCGTGATCACGCCCACCTGACCGCCCGCGCGGTCGCCGTCCTGACGCCTGCCAGGCGGCTCACCTACGCCCAGTTCAACGCGGACATTGATCGCTTCGGGGCCGCGCTGGGCGAACTGGGCATCAATCGCGCCACCAACGTCGTCTCCATCGCGATGGACGATCCCGTCCTCACTTACGTCCTGATGGCCTCCCTGGCGCGATTGCGGATCCCCACCAGCCCATTCAACGACCCCGGCGCCGAACTGCGGCTGATTCAGGATCGCCCCGGTGCTGGAACCGACAGTCCCGGTCCGCGCCTGGTCACGCTGACGCGAGACTGGATCGCCGCCGTCCGGGCCGCAGACCCCGCGCCCTTGCCCATCCTTGACATCGACCCCGAGGCCGTCGGTCGCGTCATGCTGTCCTCCGGCACAACACGCGCGCCGCGCCGCATTGCCATGACCTGGAAGCGCATGCAGGCCATCAACCTGGCCAACATCTGTGGGCGCGGCGCGGGCATGCACGGCACCTGGGTCCCCATGACCACCGTCGAGGCGATGCAGGGTTTCACCCTGGCCATTTCGGCCTGGAGCCAGGGGGCAACCCTGGCGGGCGGGGTCAGCGCCCTGGAGCTCCCCGCGATCATGGAAACCCGACCGCCCGGCCTGATCGGCTGCACGCCCACCCAGTTGCGCAGCATCCTCGCCTGCCTGCCGCCCGGCTTCAGCCCACCGCCCGGCTGGCGGGTCAGTGTGGGCGGGTCGAGACTGCCGGCAGGCCTGGCCCGCGAGGCGCGCCTGCGCTTGACCCCCGACATCCGCATCACCTATGGCGCTACTGAAGCCACCATCAACACCATGGGCCTCGCCGCCGACCTCGACGACGAACCGGGTCAAGTGGGAATCGCCATCGGCGGCGTGATCCTGGAGTTTCTCGACGACCAGGGCCACTCGGTCCCGGATGGACAGTCTGGCGAGATCCGGATCAAGGGCGACCGGGTCGCGGACGGCTATCTGAACGACCCCGAGGCCACCGCTGAACGCTTTCGGGACGGCGGGTTCTACACCCGCGATATCGGTCGCCGACGCGCAGATGGCGTCATTGTCCTCGAAGGCCGCGTCGACGAGCGCATGATCCTGGCCGACGTCGGCAAGTTTATGCCCGCCTTCCTGGAGGACGCCGCCCTGGCCTGCCCCGGCGTGCGCGACGTCGCCGCTTTCGCCGTCCCCAGCGACGCCGGCCTGGATGACTGCTGGCTGGCCATCGTGACAGAGCCCGGCTTCGACCGTGATACCCTGGCGCCGCATCTGGCTGGATACCAAGGCCTGCCCCCCAACCGCTTCGCCTGGGTCGATGAAATCCCGCGCAACGCCATGGGCAAGGTGATGCGCACCCAACTCCGCGACGCCCTGCTGGCGGCGCTGGCCCAGGCCCGGGACTAGCCCGCGTGTTCGACGGCCCGATCCGCGACCACGCCCACTGGACGCCGCGCGCGCCCGCCGTCGTTCTGCCGGACCGCACCGTCACCTACGCCCGCTTCGATGCCGATATCGACCGCCTCGGCGCCACGCTCGCATCCCGGGGCCTGACCCGCGACAGCGGTGTCGTGGCCCTGGGAATCCAGTCCGCCTATCTCCAGTACGTCGCCCTCGCCGCGCTCGCGCGGCTGGCCGTGCCGTCATCCGCGTTCGCCGATCACGCCGCGGATCTGCGCCTCTCGGATCGCCCCGAAGAGGCGGGTCCGGGCGTCATCGTCATCGACCCGGGTTTTCTGGCGACCGATCCGCCCGACGACGCGCCGCGGTTGCCGATCCTCGACCCTGAACCGGACGCCCTGATGCGGGTACTGCTCTCGTCCGGCACCACCGCCCGTCCCCACCGCGTGCCGTTCAGCCGGCGGCGGATCGAGGCCAACACCCTGGCCAACCTGCGGGTCTACGGGGCCGGCAAGTCCGGGCTGTGGATCCCGTTGACCGGCATCGATTCCCTGCTCGGGTTCTCGATGACCGTCCTGGCCTGGAGCCAGGGCGTCGCCCTGGCCAACGGCATCCCCATGACCCAGCTGCCCCAGCTGGTCGAGAGCCGCTCCGAGGGCCTCATCGGCACCACCCCGGCCAAGCTGCGGGACCTCCTGAACAGCCTTCCGGCCGGCTTTCGCGCCAGCCCAGGCTGGCGGGTCGTGGCCGCCGGTGCGCCCCTGCCGGCGCCGGTCGCCTGCGACGCCATGCTGCGGCTGACCCCAGACCTGCGCCGCCAGTACGGCGCGACCGAATCCTGCCAGATCGCCGCCGGTCACGCGGGCCGCGATCCCGAGACCCCGGGCCGGGTCGGCCCCACCCCGGCCGGAACGCTGCTGCAGATCGTCGACGCCGACGGCACCCCGGTCCGCGACGGCGTCTCGGGCGAGATCCGGGTCCGGGGCGGGCGGACCGCGCCGGGCTACCTGGGCGACCCCGAGGCCACCGCCGCGCGCTTCCGAGACGGCTGGTTCCACACCGGCGACCTCGGTCGGCGACGGCCCGACGGCGACATCATCGTCGAAGGCCGGATCGATGACCGGATGATCCTGAGCCAGGGCAAGTTCATGCCCGGCCTGCTCGAGGCCGCGGCCCTGGACTGTCCAGGGGTCCTCGACTGCGCCGCCTTCGCGGTTCCAGGCGACCTCGGCCTGGACGATTGCTGGCTGGCCGTCGTCGCCGCGCCCGGCTTTGAACGCGACAGCCTGGCCGCCCACCTCGCCCGCCATCCCGACCTGCCCGGGAACCGCTTCGCCTGGATCGACGAGATCCCCCGCAATCCCATGGGCAAGGTGATCCGCGCCCAGCTCCGCGACGCCGTGCTGGCGGCGCTGGGCCGGGGCTGACCTCACGCGCCGCCGCCTCCCCTATCGCCACCCCTCCGGATCCGCGTCCTGCCCCGACTCCGCCTGCGCGCGGCGCCGGGCCAGTTTTGCTTCCAGCTCGACCTGTCGCCGATGCGCCGTCTCCGCCTGCCAGGCCACCTGCCCGACGGGCAATTCCCAGTTTCCCGGCACCTCCTGCTCGATGCGACCCGTTGTGGAGGAATACCAGCTGGAGCGCACGCGGACCTGCCCGTCCTCCTGGGTCTCGATCCAGAACGTCTTGCGGCTGATGTCTGGCAGATCCGGCTTGGCGACAGGCGGCCCCTGTTCGCCCGCGGCGGCCCAGGCCTCCACCGCCCGCGACGGACCATAGACCCGGGGGCTCAGCTTGCCGACGTGCCAGCGCAGGTGACGCAGCCGCACCTCCATCAACCGCGCATCCTCGCGCACCGCCGACATCGCCATCTCCCAGCCTTGCGCCCCCAGCGCATCGGCCTGGATCTCCCGCGCCAGCCCCACCGCGCGGCGGAATTCCGCCCGTTCCTTCAGCCATCTGTAGACGGTGGACGCCACCGGCATCTCCGGGTCGCGGCAGATCGTCACCATGGCCTCGCCGGCGCAGAGCCGCTCATAGATCCGCTCGGCGGTCTCCTGGCAGTAACTCGACGGCCGTCCGACAAACGATCGCCCGGAGGCCGATCGCGCCACCTCCATCGCCGCGCGAAACGCGGGCCGATGCTGCGTCCAGCCGCTCACGGCGCTCCGCCCCGGCATCGAAGGGTCGCGGCAGATCTGCGTCAGGGTCTCCCCCGCCGCCACCCGCCGCAACACCGCCTCCCCCGCCGCCTTCGACCACACCTGCGCGCGCCGCCGGTCCGTCTCCGACGCCGGCACACTCGCCCCCTCCCGGAATCCTTCCATCCGTCGCCCCTCCTGATCTGGAATTCGCCCACGCAAAAGCCGCCGCCCGACCCCAAAAGGCCGCCCGCCGCGCATCCGCCAAACTGTGAAAACAGAGCCCGAACCGGCCCCAGGGCCTCCCGCCGCCAACCAAAGGGCGCACGTCTCAGCCAGACCAAAACCCTACCGAACTTGCGCGGCAATGTCAAGACAAAACATGAACACTACGAACGCCGCGAAGCAGCGGGCCGCACTCGAAGGCGAGCCCGCGGGCTCGGCGCAGGCGGAGCGGACCACGCCTTTACCTCCCCCGCGACGCGGCGGGAGGGGGACCGCGCCCCGTAGAGGGCGTGGTGGAGGGGGCAGGCCACGCCCCCGCAGAGGGCGTGGTGGGCGCAAGCCTCAACCCGTAAGCTGGCGGTTCACCACTTGGCCCTGCCGCACAATCGCCCTAGCCTCTCAGGTTGCAGCGCCCGGGAATTGACATGAACGCCGCGCCGCCCGACGCGGCCGCCCCGCGGCGCTCGCCAGCGCGTCCTTGAGGGTCCCGGCGGGGTCGG
>JANNFM010000206.1:0-1748 GCA_031379795.1 Alphaproteobacteria bacterium | reverse complement strand
CAAGACGTCTGGACCACCGCCGACATTCGACGCGGGCATCTGCGCCTGCGAACTCTGATCCGGGCGCGCTGGATGGTGATTTTCGGCGAAGTGCTGGTGCTTGCCGGGATCGGTCTGGTGCTGGGCCATCAGGCCCCGTTCGGCGCATGCGCCCTGATTGTTGTCGCGGGCGCGATGCTCAACGCGATCACAACCCGTGCCTGGTCCAGCAGCAAGATCCTCAGCGACCGCGAAGCCGTCTTGCAGCTGGGATTTGATGTCGTTCAAATCTCCAGCCTGGTGGCTCTGACGGGCGGATCCGGAAACCCGTTCGTGCTTGGGCTGGTCGCGCCTGTGACCCTTGCGGCCGCCAGCCTGCCCCTGAGGCCGCTGTCGATCATCGCAGGACTTGCCGCCCTGAGCGGAATGCTGTTGGCCGTTTTCGCCTTGCCCTATCCTCATGTCCGGATGGCGTTCTTCGGCCTGCCCTTGTGGAGCAGCCCCGATCCGATGTTGACGCTGGAGTACCGGCTCACCGCAAGTCTTGCGATTGTGGCCGGGATCTTGCTGGTGGCGGGCATCGTGCGTCAGTCGGTGGTGGAGGCGGCGCGGATGGCGCTTGCGCTTGACGTCACGCGCTCGGTCCTGGCTCGGGAACAGAAACTTTCCGCGCTCGGGACCCTGGCCGCCGCCGCTGCCCATGAACTGGGAACGCCGTTGGCGACCATTTCAATTGTCGCCAAGGAGTTGGCCCGCGAGGCCCCCAACGCCGCAGTCCGCGAAGACGCCAACCTGCTGATCGCCCAGGCAGAGCGATGCCGGGATATCCTGAAGCGCCTTGCTGCGATGCCGGACAAGGCCGCCGACGACATCCACGACCGACTGTCCTTGCGTGAACTTGTTCAGGAGGTGATCGAACCTCACGCCGGCATGTCGCAGACGGTTCGGGTCGAGGCCATCGTTACCGGTGCAAAGGGCGTGCGCACGCCGGCGATACGCCGCCTTCCTGAAATTACTCATGCCTTCAATAGTTTCGTCGAAAACGCCGTCGATTTCGCACATTCGGAGATACTGGTCTCGGCCCGTTTTGATGCAGATTTCATAACGATCGAAGTTCGCGATGATGGTCCGGGTTTTGCGCCGGAGGTTCTTGGCAAGCTGGGCGAGCCCTACCTGACCAGTCGACCGAATGCCGAGGGCTCGCCTACAGGCCACATCGGATTGGGACTGGGGTTCTTTATTTCCAAGACGCTGTTGGAACGGACAGGGGCGGTGGTGACTTACAACAATGTAAAGCCGCGTGGCGCACTTGTTGCTGCGACGTGGAAACGCTCCGATCTTGAAGTCGCCTGAGCATCTTCAAGGCGAGGCTTGCGTTCGATATCCCAACTGCGACACACTGAGTGCTCAGGTTGTGTCGAAGCCCGCGACTGGGGGGGCAAGCAATGACCGATATTCCAGCAGACGTCGCGGCGCTTTCTGATCGGCGGTTACTGGTCCTAGATGATGACCTGGCCTTGCGCACGCGACTGGGTCGGGCTCTTGAACAGCGCGGGTTCCAATTGACCCTGGCGGGCAGCGTCGCCGAGGCATTGATCGCCATTGAATCGCAGGCGCCGGCGTTTGCTGTGCTTGATATGCGCCTGGAGGACGGGTCCGGCCTCAAGGTTGTCGAGGCCCTGCGTGTGGGGTTGCGGGGTCTGTCCGATGGCGATCTGACGGTGCAGATCGAGGATGGTTTTGCGGCGGAATATGAAACGCTGCGCGGC
>JANNFM010000053.1:0-3220 GCA_031379795.1 Alphaproteobacteria bacterium | reverse complement strand
ACTGGAACAATCGCCGCGCGACCCCTCATCCGAGCCGCTCACGCGGCCCACCTTCTCCCACAAGGGGCGAAGGAAAAAAGCAGCCATATTCGACGATGTGTGAATGCCGTAGCCCGTTTACGGGGGAGGGGGACCACAAAGTGGTGGAGGGGGCGCTGACAACGCATGAGCGGGACCCGCAGACCAACAATCTGACAGCGGAGCGACCCGCCTGCTGCGAAACCGCCCCGACTGCGCTATGCCACGCCTCCGCACACCCCGGAGCCTTCGATGACCTTCGCCGCCAAGACCGCCTTGATCACCGGCTCCACCAGCGGCATCGGCCTGGCCATCGCCTGCGCCCTGGCAAGGGAAGGCGCGAACATCGTCCTCAACGGCTTTGGCGACCCCGCCGCTATTGAGGCAGAGCGCGCGGGCATCGAGGCCGAGTTCGGGGTGAAAGTCTCCCATGACGGCGCCGACATGACCGACCCGGCCGCCATCGCCGCCATGGTCGCTGCCGCCGAGGCCCGGTTCGGCGGTGTCGATATCCTGGTCAACAACGCGGGCATCCAGCACGTGGCGCCGATTGACGAGTTCCCGCTCGAGAAATGGGACCAGATCCTGGCCATCAACCTGTCGTCGGCCTTCCACGCCATGCGCGCGGCAATCCCGGGGATGAAGGCGCGCCAGTGGGGCCGGATCATATCGACGGCGTCAGCCCACAGCCTCGTCGCCTCGCCCTTCAAGTCGGCCTATGTGGCGGCCAAACACGGGCTGGTCGGGCTGACCAAGACCGCCGCGCTGGAAGTCGCGACCTCGAAGATCACCGTCAACTGCATCAGCCCCGGCTACGTCTGGACGCCGTTGGTCGAGCGCCAGATCCCCGACACCATGGCCGCCCGCGGCATGACCAAGGATCAGGTGATCAACGACGTGCTGCTGGCCGCCCAACCCACAAAGCAGTTCGTGACCTCGGATCAGGTGGCGGCCATGGCCGTCTTCCTGTGCTCGGACGCCGCCAGCCAGATCACAGGCGCGAACCTGTCCATGGACGGCGGCTGGACGGCGGCTTAGGCACGACGCACGCAATAGCGAAGTCAATACTTCACTTTCCCGCGGCCCAATGATACTGAAGTCATCGCTTCATTAATGGGAGAGCCGCCATGTCCGACACCGTGCACGACACCTTCGTCATCGTCCGCACCTATCCCGCGCCGCCTGAGCGGGTCTTCGCAGCGTTCGCGGATGCTGCAAAGCGCCGCCGCTGGTATGCCGACGGCGGACACGCCGCCAACGAGTCTTACGACCTCGATTTCCGCGAGGGCGGCCTGGAGCGGTCAGTAAGCCGCATGGGCGAGAACACGCCCTTCCCCGGCGTCGCCATGGTCTCGGAAAACCGTCACCAGGACATCCTGCCCGGCCGCCGCATAGTGCTGGCCCAGACCATGATGATCGGCGAACGACGTATCTCAGCCGCCCAGATCACGATTGAGATCGCGCCGCTCGGCGAGGCGACAACCCTGACCCTGACGCACCAAGCGGCCTTCTTCGCGGGGGCCGATGGGCCGGAGATGCGCAAGGGCGGCTGGAACGCCTTGTTGGACCGCCTCGGCCAAGCCGTGGCGCACTAGCCATGTCGGGCCCCGAACTCGACCAACTGTTCCATGCGCTCGCCGATCCGACGCGCCGCGCGATTCTTAGCCGTCTCAGCCACGCCCCGGCCTCCGTCTCGGCGCTGGCCGAACCGCTGGGCGTCACGCTGACGGCGATTTCGCAGCACTTGCGGGTGCTCGAGACCAGCGGACTGGCCGCGACACAGAAGCTTGGTCGGGTCCGCACCTGTCGCATCGCCGAGCCCGGTTTCACCGCTCTGGAGGGTTGGATCGCCAGTCACCGCGCCCAATGGGAGCGCCGCCTCGATGCGCTGGGCGACGTGCTGGAGGAAGACGATTAGCCCTCGACTTCGAAGCTCAGCCCGGCGTGTTGCTGCAGCCGCTCGACAAGCCGACCCTGCAGCGCCGCGCCCGGCGTCCAGACGCCGCCGGCCACATCGGGTGCCCGCACCAGGCAGATCGCGGCCTCAGCCAGCATCTTGGAGGTGGAGCCATAGCCCGGGTCCATGTCGCCCTTGACGGAGACCCGCACCTGGCGGCCGTCGGACGCGATGCCGACAAACAGGATATCGTAGAAGCCCGCCTCGCGCTCGGCCTTGGTCGGTCCGTCGCCCGGTTTCGGCACGCCGCCCGGCAGCGAGGCCATGTCAGTGAAACCCGGTCCGCCCGAGTCCGGCGAGCCCATCACCATCTCGTCATAGACGAAGTCCTTGCCGTAGGCGTGACCCATAAGGAGGTTCGAGCGGTGGACATTCTTGGTGTTGATGATCGCCATCATGAACGGCGCGACCGGTCCGACGTCGGGATCATCGCCCGCGACGTGGCCCGCCGGCTGCACCGGCCCCTCGAAGCCGGGCGTCAGGCCGAACGGGCTCATCAATACGGCCAGCATCGACGGATCCTTCTGGATCGCCGCCGTCGTCGCCGCGCCGCTGGCTGCCGTGCCGCCGGACAAGCCGCCCTGCATGCCGCGCACGCGACCCTTCACCCGCGGAACGACGCCGCCCAGCTTGGCCTTCGCCGTTTCCTGGCAGAAGTAGACGCCCAGTTCGAACGGGATCGAGTCAAAGCCCACCGAGTGCAGGATCCGGGCGCCCGACGCCTTGGCGGCCGCGTCGTGGGCGTCGATCATCTGGCGCATCCAGTTCGGCTCGCCGCTGAGATCCAGATAGTCCGTGCCGGCCGCCGCGCAGGCCGCCACCAGATCCGAGCCATAAAGCTGATAGGGCCCCACCGTGGTGATGATCGCCTTGGCGCGCTTCACCATCGCCGCCACGGAGGCTGCGTCCGAAGCGTCGGCTACCACGAGCGGTGTGTTGCCCGGTGCCCCGATCTCGTCGCGCACCTCGGCCAGCTTGGCGGTAGACCGGCCGGCCATGGCCCACTTGACCTCGCCGCCCACGCCATATCGCGCCGCCAGATGCTCGGCGACCAGGCGGCCGGTATAGCCGGTGGCGCCATAGACGATGATGTCGAACTCAGCGGCGGGGTTCATGATCAGGGTTCCTTTTTCGGTTGCGACCTTACTTATTTACCCCGCCTAGGCAACGCCTGCGGTTAGGCTGGCCTCATGACCATCGACCTCGGAATCATCGAAGGCTTCTTCGGACGCCCCTACAGCTGGG
>JANNFM010000046.1:0-4631 GCA_031379795.1 Alphaproteobacteria bacterium | reverse complement strand
CTCCAGACCCATTGCCGGAACCTGCGCCAGACCATCGCCATGAAGCAGCGCTTTGATCGTGAACAGCTCGCATTGAAGGCCGAGGCGGGTCGGCTCGCTCAGGATGACTGCAAGGCGGCCACGAAGGTTCGCAAGTCTGCGGTCGGTCGCCTCTACTGGCGCGCACGCACGCATCTGGGTAATCTGGTATGGAACGAGTACGAGGAAGACGACGCTCAGGAGATCTTCAACGATCTGGACCAGTGCCTGTCCGAGCTCTCCGCGGAAGACCCTGACGCCTTTCTCGCAACCCCTTTCGAGGCCCTGATCGCCCGGTTCTCCGAGGAGTTCGGTCTCGGGGAATTCAACCCCGACCCAAAGCCCCCACCCAAGCCCGAGCCACCCCCGCGCCGGAAGGGTTACGCCCCCCCACCGCCGGGCTCGCGCCATGCCGCGCGAGCGGCCCTGTCGGCCCCGGACGTCAAGCCTCCCGAGCCCGCCTGGCACGGCTCCGGGTAACGCTTGCGCGGCGCATCCTCTCAACAAAAATTGTCATCCCGGTTTCGCCAAAGGCGAAGCATGCCCTCGGGGCGGCCAGAGGCCGAACCCGGGGGACCGGGACCCACAAACGCTGGCGCTTCCGGATAGCGCCGCAGCGGCGACGCTGTACCAACATCCCGACCTCGGAGCCTATGGGTCCCGGTCTTCGCGTGCCGCGAAACCGGGATGACAACTGTGGGCGGATGATGCCCGGCGCACGTCCGTGTCTTCCGTGTTTTCCGTGGCCAATCCTTGCACCACCCAACCGCCTGGCCGGGCGCTTCGCGGCGACACCGCACAATTCCCCTTGCCAATCGGTGCGTTGGCGGCGAAAGGCGTTTTCGAGTGTGTTGGGGGACTTGCCGTCTGATGACCCGCGTCGGTTTCTATCCTGGAACGTTTGACCCTATCCACATCGGCCACACCGATATCATCGGGCGTGCCGTCAAGGTCGTGGACAAGCTGGTGATCGGCGTGGCGATCAATGTCGGCAAGGGACCGCTGTTCTCGCTGGATGAGCGCGTGGCCATGGTCGAGGAGACCATCGCACCCCTGCGCGGCAGCGCCGAAATTGTCGTCCAGCCCTATGAGGGCCTGACGATGCACTTCGCCCGCAGCGTCGGCGCCTCGGTGATTGTGCGCGGCCTGCGCCGGATTTCCGACTTCGAGTTCGAATTCCAGATGACCGCCATGAACCAGCAGATGGATCGCGAGATCGAGACCATTTTCTTCATGGCCGATCCGCGCCACCTGGCGATCGCCTCGGTGCTGGTCAAGGAGATCGCCCAGCTGGGCGGCGAGGTGGACAATTTTGTCAGCGCGTCGGTCAAGGCCCGGCTGATGGCCAAGCTGGGCCGCAGCTGATCGCTGCGAAGGCTGGCGTTGCGGCGCATCGCCCGCTACGAGAGGCGCCGATGAGACTGACCCCGATCCTGTTCGCCGCCAGCTTGCTGGCGTTTCCGGCCGCCGCCCAGAAGCCGGTGGTAAAGGCTGCTGCGGTGCCTGTGGCGGCCCCCGCGCGGCCCGCCGCCGCCGACTGGCGCACGCCCAGATCCGACGACGTCCTGGTGATCGACACCAACAAGGGCCGGATCATTGTCGAGATGGTGCCGGAGGTGGCCCCGCTGTTCACGACCCGCATGCGTGAACTGGCGCTGGAGCACTTCTATGACGGCCATACCTTTTTCCGGGTCATCGAAGACTTCATGGACCAGACCGGAGACCCGGAGAACCGGGGCACCGGCAGTTCGACCAAGCCCGACGTGAAGGCCGAGTTCATGTTCCGGCGCGGGCCCGAGACGCCGTTCGTGCTGGCGGTGGACCAGAGCGTGGCTGAGGTGGGGTTCATCAAATCGTTGCCGGTGGTGACCCAGTCTATGATGCTGGCCCCCTTGACCCGGGACGGCAAGATTTCTGGCTACGGCCTCTATTGCCCCGGTGTTGCCGGTGCGGCGCGAGGCAGTGAGGACGATTCGGCCAACAGCCAGTTCTATCTGATGCGGGCGGCCTATCCGGCGCTGGAGCGGCGCTACACCGCCTGGGGGCGGGTGATTTCGGGCCAGGACGTGGTGCGCGCCATCAAGGTGGGCGAGCCGGTGGCCGACCCTCAGGATCGCATGGAGCGCGTGCGCCTGCTGAGCGATATACCTGAGAAGGAGCGGCCGAAAATCCGCGTGATCGATCCGGTGGGTCCCTGGTTCAAGGCGGAGATCGCCCGGGCCAAGGCCGCCAAGGGCGCCGAGTTCTCGGCGTGCGATGTGAACATTCCTGTTGAGGTGAAATGATGGACGCTGAAAACACCCTGGTTCTGGAGCTGGAAACCGGCGCCGTAACGATCACGCTGCGGCCCGATCTGGCCCCGAAGCATGTCGAGCGCATCAAGGCGTTGGCGCGCAAGGGCTTCTATGACGGCGTGGTCTTCCACCGCGTGATCCCGGGCTTCATGGCCCAGGGCGGTGATCCTACCGGCACCGGCTCGGGCGGCTCCAAAGTGCCCGACCTGCCGGCCGAATTCTCCAAGGAGCCGCACGTGCGCGGTGTCTGCTCGATGGCGCGGACCGCCAACCCTAATTCGGCCAACAGCCAGTTTTTCATCTGCTTTGATGACGCCCGGTTCCTGGACAGCCAGTACACGGTCTGGGGTGTGGTCAGCGATGGCATGGACCACGTCGACGCCTTGCCCAAGGGCGAGCCGCCACGCGCGCCCGGCAAGATCATCTCGGCCAAGGTCGCCGCTGACGCCTAATCTGCTATCGGGGCCAGGGTGACGATCAGGGGATAGTGGTCCGAGCCCAGCCAGGGCCCGCGCTCGACCTTGACCGTCGCCCAGCCCGGCCCGGCGTAGATGTGATCGATGGGCAGGAATGGCAACGGCCACGGCCGGCCCAGCACCTGAGCGGGGAAGGTCGCGACCGCGCGGTCGCGTCGGATGAGCCCGAGACGGGTGTCCAGCCCCTGCAGCACCTGCGACCAGGGCGTGCTGTTGAAGTCGCCCAGCAGCAGCATCCTGTCGCGCGGCAACCGGTCGATCACGCCTGCGAGGTCTGCGGGCTGCCGGCGAAACGTGGGCCGGGTCGGCCAGTCCAGATGGGTGGTGACGATTTCCAAAGGGCCGCTGGTCGATGCGTAGGTGGCGTTGACGTACGTCAGCTGCGATCCGCGCGGCAGGCGGGGCCGGTTCATCACCAGATAGCGGGCGGGGGTGAAGATGATCAGCGAACCGTGGCCCCCCGCTGTCTTCCAACCTGTGCGGGCGATCAACAGGTCCCTGAGGTCGTGGCGGGCCTCCGAGATGGCCACCACATCGGGCTTCTGCGCAATCAGCCAGTCGGCGGTCCGGTGGATATCCAGGTTGGAACGCAGCGCATTGAACTGGATCACCTTCAGGGTGCCCGGTGACGCGAGGCTCGCAGACGGTCCGGTCGAGCGGGGAAACTCAGGCGCAATCAGCAGGCCGCTGGCCAACAGCCCGATGGACGCCAGGGCAAGGGTAGGTCGGCGGTATCTTGAGCCGCGGCTCAGGGCCGCCAGAATGCCCACCCCGCTGGCCAGCGCATAGAGCGGGGCCAGATGGGCCAGAATGTCCAGAACCCGGCTGAACCGGCCGCCCAGCGCCGCCACGGCGCATCCAGCAGCCAGGGCTGTGACGATCAACAGCAGCGCCGACACCCCCCTTCCGAACACCGCGATTCGCCCCCGGCCTTGACGCGGGACCTCCCGCATGTGCTTCACCTCGCCCTTCATGACGCTTGATGACTTCGATTTCCACCTGCCTGACGACCGGATCGCGCTTCGGCCCGCGAACCCGCGTGATTCGGCGCGCCTGTTGTTGGTGACGCCGGGCGAGGCGCCTGGCGACCTGCATGTCCGTGACCTGCCGGATCAACTGCGCGCCGGCGACGTGCTGGTGGTGAATGACACCCGGGTGATCCCCGCGCGGCTGAAAGGCGTACGCGTTCGCGGCGACAGCCGGATCGCCGTCCAGGCCACCCTGCATCGCCACACCGAGCCCCACGTCTGGACCGCCTTCATGCGGCCCGGCAAGAAGCTGACGGCCGGCGACCGGGTGGTGTTCGGCGCTGGGCCGGGCGAGCTGGACGCCACCGTGATGCAGAAGGGGGAGGGCGGCGAGATCACCCTGGGGTTTGACCTGTCAGACCCTGAGTTGATGGTCGCCATCGCCGGGAACGGGATGATGCCGCTGCCGCCCTACATCGCTGCGAAACGCGGCGAGGACGCGCAGGACCGCACCGACTATCAGACTGTCTACGCGGCGGAGGACGGTTCGGTGGCTGCGCCGACAGCCGGCCTGCACTTCACGCCGGAATTGATCGCCCGGCTGGCCGCCATGGGCGTGTCGGTGGAGCGGGTGACCCTGCACGTGGGAGCCGGCACGTTCCTGCCGGTCAAGGTTGAGGACCTGTCGGAACACCGGATGCATGCAGAGTGGGGCGAGATCGATGCCGCGACGGCGGATCGGCTCAATGCCGCGCGCGCGGCGGGCGGACGGATCGTGTGCGTCGGCACAACCTCGCTGCGCCTGCTGGAAAGTGCGGCCACACCGGACGGTACGATCCAGCCCTTCTCGGCCGAGACGGCGATCTTCATCACGC
>JANNFM010000028.1:0-1594 GCA_031379795.1 Alphaproteobacteria bacterium | reverse complement strand
ATTCTGACCGACCTCGGCCCGACTGGTGGCGGTGGTGGCGGTGGTGGCGGTGGTGGCGGCTCCGGCGGCGGCGGCGGCGGCGGCGGCGGTGGACCCGGCGGTGGCGGCGGCGGTCCCGGCGGCGGTCCCGGCGGCGGTGGTCCTGGTGGCGGCGGAAGCGGCCCTGGTGGCGGTGGCAGCAACCCGATGGGTGCCGTTCCTGAACCTGCCACCTGGGCCATGATGATCATGGGCTTTGGGGCCGTGGGCTACGTCATCCGTCGGCGTCGGATATCGATCCGTCTCGAGGTCTGACGCGACCTGCAGGCTGGAGCGAACCAAGCGTCTCGTGATAGCATGCCTCCCGGCAACAATTGAGGGAGACTTGGCGATGACCCGCAAATGGATGGTAGCGACGGCGATGATGCTGGCGCTTGGCGCAGGGGCTGTTCAAGCCGCCGTGCCTGCGAACGTCACCGCAGCCCTGGCCGACAAGGCGCGCCCGGCCGAAGACGCTGCCCGTGACGCCGCGCGCAAGCCTGGCGACCTGCTGGCGATGGGCGAGGTCAAGACCGGGGGCAAGGTCGTCGATCTGGTCATGGGTGCTGGCTATTTCACCCGCATCCTGTCGGCGACCGTCGGCCCTAAGGGTCAGGTGATCGCCTATCAACCTGCCGAGTTCATCCAGTTTCAGGCCAGCTATGGCGAGAACCTGAAAAAGGTGGCGGCCGCCTATGCCAATGTGACGCCGCTAACCTCCACCTTTGCGTCGATGGACTTGCCGGACGGCATGGACCTGGTGCTGACCGTCCAGAACTATCATGACCTGCACCTGAAGCCGTTCGCTGCGGACACGGCGTCCAAGGTCAACGCCGAGGTGTTCAAGTCGCTGAAGCCGGGCGGCATCTATCTGATCGTGGACCACACGGCCTTGCCGGGATCAGGCCTGGAAGCCGCCGACAAGATCCACCGGATCGATCCGGCGATCGTGCGCAAGGAAGTCGAGGCCGCCGGGTTCAAACTCGAATCCGAAAGCGCGATGCTGGCGGCCCCGGCGGACCCGAAAACGGCCAACGTGTTCTCGCCTGCCATTCGCGGCAAGACCGATCAGTTCGTCATGAAGTTTCGCAAGCCGAAATAGAGCCGCTCACTTCAGCTTGCGGTCGAAGAAGTCCAGGGTCTGCATCGCCCGGTGCTTGCGGTTGGTTGGCGTCCAGCCGCCCCGATGGCGCAGACCAGGATAGACCATGGTCTCAAACGGCGTACCCGCCGCCTGCAACGCGAACAGCACGCGGGTGGTGTGGTCAAAGGTGACGTTGTCATCGGCCATGCCGTGCAGGATCAGCACTGACGCCGGCTTCAGGCGTGGCAGCCGCGACACCACCTCTGAGGCCGCATATCCGGCAGCATTGTCGGCGGGCGTGCCCATATAGCGCTCGGTGTAGTGAGTGTCGTAGAGCTTCCAGTCGGTGACCGGCGCACCCGAGACGCCAGCTCTGAACGGGGTGTCCGGCGCGGTCAGAAGCAGCAAGGTCATATAGCCGCCGTAGGACCATCCCGTGACGCCGATCCGGTCCTTGTCCACGAAGGGCAGCGTCCGCAGGTACCGGGCACC
>JANNFM010000026.1:0-18006 GCA_031379795.1 Alphaproteobacteria bacterium | reverse complement strand
CGCGCCACCGACGTCGTCTGGCTGGACTACGGTCGCGAGGTGATCATGCCACGAGTGATCATGCGTTCCGTGCGGCGCGCGGTTGATCGGACCGAGCTCTGGCCCGGTACCGGAAATCGCGAGAGTTGGCGGAGATGGTTTGACCGCGAGCACCCGATCCGCTGGGCCTGGGATACCTGGGCGCGCCGTCGCCGCGAGTATTCCGCGCGATGCGCCGAGCCTCGTTACGCCCACTTGCGAATTCACCGCCTGCGCCACCCCCGTGAAGCCGAGCCCCTGATCGCCCGGCTCGCTGCCGAGGCCTGTCTCGGTTGAATTTGGACCACGGCGGACAGGATCCTGGCTTCCCCCTGCAAGGGGGAAAGCGGCCCGATGCGCGCAGCGCGAGTGGCCGATGGGGGAAGTGGAAATTCTGAGATCGGTTCGAGCGCTGACCTCGCAGACCGTGGCTGAAACTCAACACTTCCCCCATCGGCGACTCGCCCCTGCGGGGCTTGGCGCCGCTTTCCCCCAGAATGGGGGAAGCCTCGGGACTTGAGGGTCCCTGAAGACCTCCGATTTGGCACCCTCCGAGGTCGCGCCATGTGCTGAGCCTGGTGATGCCTGCCTGGTATAAGCAGCCCGTTCAGGACCACATCGCCCTGGGACCCGCATTCTGAATGGCCGTGACCAGCGCCTCAAGCGCGCGCGCAAGCACCGGCGCCAGATCAGGATCCACGGCGATCTGATCGGGTCCAATGGCGCGCCCCGCCATCGCCACAGCCACGCAAGCCTCCTCCACCAATTGTCCCGACATGATGCTCAGCGTCTCGCGGATGTGGTCCTGGGCGTGATGGGCTCCGGGCGAAGTGTTGATCAGCGATATAGGGATCTGCGGGAACTCAACGCTGGGCACCAGCCAGTCGAGGCCGTTCTTCATGACGCCCGCGACCCCATGCGCATATTCCGGGCTGCAGAGGATCAGCCCGTCTGCCTCGCCGACCTGACGCCGCAGATCCAGCACGGCCTCAGGCGGTACATCGTCAAGGTCGGGATTGAAGTGCGGCAAGTCACCCAGCCCACCGTAGATCACCACCTCCGTGCCCTCCGGAGCCAGGCGCGCCAGGGCCCTGACGACGCGCGTATTGGATGACGCGGCCCGCAGGCTGCCGGAGATCGCCAGAAGTCGCATAGTTCCGGACTAAACCTGCGCTTCATCTGTGACCATTCAGAAGTTCTGAACCCACATATGGCTTCTATGTGGGCGCAGGGGTTGACTTGCGCGCCCCCGACCCGAAAAACGCCCGGCAATCCCGACCTAGCTGACCAGGAGATTTCTCGCCATGACCGTTCGCGTCGCCATCAATGGATTTGGCCGCATCGGCCGTCTGGTCCTGCGTTCGATCGTCGAACATGGACGTACCGACATCCAGGTGGTGGCGATCAACGACCTGGGTCCCGTCGAGACCAACGCCCATCTGCTGCGCTATGACAGCGTGCATGGCCGGTTCCCCGGCACAGTCACCGTCGACGGCGACACCATCGACGTGGGCTACGGCCCGATCAAGGTGACTGCGATCCGCGATCCCAAGGATCTGCCGCACAAGGCGTTGAACGTCGATATCGCGCTGGAGTGCACCGGCCTGTTTACCGCCCGGGACAAGGCCGCCGCCCATCTGGAAGCCGGCGCCAAGCGCGTGATCATCTCGGCCCCCGGCGACGGCGTCGACAAGACCATCGTCTTCGGCGTGAACCACGACACGCTGACCGCCGCCGACACGGTGATCTCCAACGCGTCCTGCACGACCAACTGCCTGGCCCCGGTGGCCAAGGTGCTGCAGGACCTGTGCGGCATCGAGCGCGGCTACATGACCACGATCCATTCCTACACCGGCGACCAGCCGACGCTGGATACGATGCACAAGGACCTCTACCGCGGTCGCGCCGCGGCCATGTCGATGATCCCCACGTCCACCGGCGCCGCCAAGGCCCTGGGTCTGGTGATCCCTGCCCTGGCCGGCAAGCTGGACGGCTCTTCAATCCGCGTGCCGACGCCCAACGTCTCGGTGGTGGACCTGACGTTCGTGCCGGGCAAGACCGTGACCGCCAAGGAAATCAACGACGCCATGAGTGCGGCGGCCGCCAGCGGCCCGCTGAAGGGCGTGCTGGCGGTGACCAACGACCCGCTGGTCTCCATCGACTTCAACCATGCGCCAGCCTCCTCGACCGTGGCCCTGCCCCAGACCCAGGTGATCGACGGTGGCCTTGGCCGGGTGCTCAGCTGGTACGACAACGAGTGGGGCTTCTCGACCCGGATGGCGGATACGGCACTGGCCGTGGCGAAGCTGATCTAGAGACGGGCTTTACCTCCCCCGCGAAGCGGTGGGAGGGGGACCGCGCCCCGAAAGAGGGCGGGGTGGAGGGGGCAGGCGGTATGCACTGCCGGCGGCTCGCCCCTCCCACCAACCGCTCTACGGCCCGCAGGCGGGCCTTGGCGGCCGGTCCCCCCTCCCCGCTTGCGCGGGGCGGGTAAGAGGAATTGAACGGAGTACGGATGACCTTCAGAACCCTCGCCGACGCTGACCTCCAGGGCCGTCGCGCGCTCGTTCGCGTGGACTTCAACGTGCCCATGGAGGACGGCGAGGTCTCCGACGACACTCGTCTACGCGCCGCTAAACCCACGGTCGACAAGCTCCGCGAGGCAGGGGCCAAGGTGATCCTGATCGCTCACTTCGACCGGCCCAAGGGCAAGGTCGTGCCGTCCATGAGCCTGGCGCCCATCGTGGCTCCGCTGGCCAAGGTGCTGGGGGTTTCCGTGGCCTTCGCCCAAGACTGCATCGGTCCCAAAGCGCGCGACTCAGTCGCGGCGATGCAGCCCGGCGACGTGCTGTTGCTGGAAAACGTCCGCTTCCATGCCGGCGAGGAAGCCAACGACCGCCAGTTTGCCGACGCGTTGGCCGCCAACGGCGATCTCTATGTGAACGACGCCTTCTCGGCGGCCCATCGGGCCCACGCCTCCACCGAGGCCATCGCCAGGCGCCTGCCCGCCTATGCCGGCGAACAGATGCGGCTGGAACTCAATGCGCTCAACGCGGCGCTCGGCCACCCTGAGCGCCCGGTGCTGGGCATCGTCGGCGGCTCCAAGGTGTCCACCAAGCTCGACCTGCTGGGCCATCTGGTCACCAAGCTGGACAAGCTGGCCATCGGCGGCGGCATGGCCAACACCTTCCTCTACGCCCAGGGCCACGACGTCGGCGCTTCCTATTGCGAGAAGGATCTGGCTGAGACCGCCCGCGACATCATCCGCCTGGCCGGTCAGAACAGCTGCAAGCTGTTCTTGCCCATCGATATCGTGGTGGCCGAGCGACTGGCGCCCGGTGCGCCAGCCCGGGTGCGCGCGGTGGGCCATGTGGATGACGACGAGCGCATCCTCGACGCTGGCCCGGAAACCGTCGAGCGCCTCTGCCGCGCCATGGACAATTCAAAGACCCTGATCTGGAACGGTCCACTGGGCGTGTTCGAGATCCCGCCCTTTGACAAAGGTACGGTCGGCGCCGCCCGTCATGCCGCCCTTCGCGCCAAGGCCGGAAAGCTGGTGGCGGTGGCTGGCGGTGGTGATACCGTCGCCGCCTTGAACGCGGCTGGCGTCTCGGACGACTTCACCTTCGTATCTACCGCCGGCGGCGCGTTTCTTGAATGGATGGAAGGCAAGGTGCTGCCCGGCGTGGCCGCATTGAACCAATAGGACACAGGTAAGGGGCCATGGCTCGTATCACGCTTCGACAGCTTCTCGATCACGCCGCCGAGTACGGCTATGGCGTGCCGGCGTTCAACATCAACAACATGGAGCAGGCGCTGGCGATCATGGAGGCGGCAGAGGCCACCGATTCGCCCGTGATCATGCAGGCCAGCAGGGGTGCCCGCTCCTACGCCAACGACATCGTGCTGAAGCACCTGATCGACGCCATGGCGGAGTTGTATCCGCACATCCCGATCTGCATGCACCAGGATCACGGCAACAACGAAGCCACCTGCGCGACGGCGATCCAGTACGGCTTCACCAGCGTGATGATGGACGGCTCGCTGATGGGCGACGGCAAGACGCCCGCCGACTACGACTACAACGTCAAGGTCACCCGCAATGTGGTGGACATGGCCCACTGGGTCGGCGCGTCGGTCGAAGGCGAGCTGGGCATCCTGGGTAGTCTCGAATCCGGCGAGGGCGAGAAGGAAGACGGCCATGGCTTCGAGGGCAAGCTCGATCACAGCCAGCTGCTGACCGATCCCGACCAGGCGGTCGACTTCGTGAAAGCCACCCAGGTCGACGCGCTCGCCATCGCCATGGGCACCAGCCACGGTGCCTACAAGTTTACCCGCAAGCCGGACGGCGACGTGCTGGCCATGAACGTGATCGAGGAAATCCACCGCCGCCTGCCCAACACCCACCTGGTGATGCACGGCTCGTCGTCGGTGCCGCAGGACCTGCAGGACCTGATCAATCAGTATGGCGGCGAGATGCCCCAGACCTGGGGTGTGCCGGTGGAAGAGATCCAGCGCGGCATCAAGCACGGCGTGCGCAAGATCAACATCGACACCGACAACCGCATGGCCATCACCGCGGCGATCCGGAAGGTGTTCGCCGAAAAGCCCGGCGAGTTCGACCCGCGCAGCTATCTGAAGCCCGCCAAGGAAGCCATGCGCAAGGTCTGCGTCCAGCGCTTCGAGGAGTTCGGCACCGCCGGCCACGCGGCCAGGATCACGCCGATCCCGCTGTCGACCATGGCCAAGCGCTACGCCGCCGGCGAGTTGGCCCCGCAGATCGGAATTACGCGGGCGGCGGCCGAGTAGGCGCTACTCGGGACGGGTCAGCACCGCCGCGTCGTCTGCGACGAAGACCACCAGGATCGTAGCCGGTTCAGTGGCGCTGGCGTTCTCACTGACCAGATGGTGTGCGTCGGGCCCTTCGGTCCAGCCTTCGCCGGGTCCATAGATGCGCGCCGGCCCCTGGCCGTGCACTTCGCTACGGACGTGGCCGCTCAGCACGCGGGCATAGAGGAACGCCGAGGGCGCGTGACGGTGGGGCCGAGATGCCTCGCCCGGCTTGTAGCTGACCGTGATAACCGTCATGCGCTTGCCTGGCGCGTTCGGCAGCAGTGCGCTGGTGACCTGCGCCACGTCTGCCGCGCTGGCCGACGTCGTCGCGAGCAAGGCGGCCGCCAGCGCCACCAGGAGCCTGTTCATCCGTGTCGCCCCTTACGCCTTCACAAACGGCTGGCTGAGCGTCGGCTTGCCCGTCAGCGCCAGGATCGCGTTGGCGACGGCAGGGCCGATCACGGGGGTGCCGGGCTCGCCAACCCCGGTGGGCGGGTTGGCTGACGGCAGGATGTAGGTCTCGACCGTCGGCGCCTCTGAGTTCCGCAGCACGCGGTAGGTGTCGAAATTGCCCTGGTCCACCACGCCGTCCGTCAGGGTGATCGCGCCATACATCGCCGCCGACAGGCCGTAGCAGGTGCCGCCTTCCATCTGGGCGGCGATCTGATCCGGCGAGATCGCCGTGCCGCAATCGATGGCCGTGACCACGCGGCCGACCTTGGGCTGGCCATTCTCCATTTTCACCTCGGCGACCTGGGCGACCACCGATCCAAAGCTCTCATGCACCGCGACGCCACGGGTCCAGCCGGCCGGGGCGGGCGAGGCCCATCCCGCCTTCTCCGCCGCCAGGTTCAGCACGGCCAGATGCCGTTTGGCCCCGGCCTTTTCGTAGAGCGCGCGGCGATAGGCCACCGGGTCCTTGCCGGCGCGCTTGGCCAGCTGATCGATGGTGTGTTCCATCACATAGGCGGTATGGGTCGCGCCCACCGAACGCCACCACAGCACCGGCACGCCGGTGTCGGCGATCAGCAACTGGGCGTCCACGACGGGCGTAGCCTTGAGGTAAGGCGAGCCCTTGGTCCCCTCGATGGCGCTGTCGTCCAGCTTGGGCGTTCCCGCGGGCGAGCCCTTCATGATCGACGGCGAGACGATGCGGTGGCGCCAGGTGGCGGGGTAGCCTTCCGCGTCAGTGGTCACCCGCACCGTGTGATGGACCATGGGCCGGAAGTAGCCCGCGCGCATGTCGTCTTCGCGCGTCCAGACCAGCTTCACAGGGCGGCCCCCGCCGACCTTCTTGGCGATATGCACGCACTCGGAAACATAGTCGGAGGCGAAGTTGGCGCGGCGCCCGAACGAGCCGCCTGCGAACAGGGTCTCGATCTCTACCGACCCCGGCAGGGCGGTGGTGATCTTGGCGGTGTTGATTTGATCCAGGGACGGAAACTGCGAACCTAACACCAGCCGGGTCGGACCCTTGCCGACCATAGCCACGCAGTTCATCGGCTCCATGGTGGCGTGCGCCAGATAGGGGAAGTCGTAGGCGATCTCGAGCGCACCGGCACCGACGGCGGCCTTGGCGGCATCGCCCTTGGCGTCGAAGGCGGCCCAGCCATTCTTCTCCGGCACCGGGGTCTTGCCCGACGCCAGGTCCTTGAAGGCGGTGAGCATCTGGGCCGAGCTGCGCTTTTCAGCCTTGGTCTCGTCCCACGTGACCTTGAGGGCGTCGCGGCCCTGTTTGGCGGCCCAGGTGCTGTTCGCCACCACGGCGACGCCGGTTGGGATCTTGTGGACGGCCACCACGCCCGGAACCTTTTTCGCCGCGCCGTCGTCGAAGGACTTCACGGTGGCCCCGAACCGTGGCGCATGGGCGACCATGGCTGTCAGCATCTCGGGTAGGATCACATCCTGGGTGTAGCGCGCGGTCCCGTTCGATTTGACGGCGGAATCCTTGCGGCGCACCCGGTCTGTACCGACCAGGGCGAAGGTCTTGGGGTCCTTCAGTTTGGGCGCTTCCGGCGGCTTGATCTTGGCGGCTTCCGCCACCAGCGGGCCGAAGCCCGACTGCTTGCCCGAGGCGTGGCTGACGACGCCGTTGGCCACGGTGATCTCGGCGGCGGGGACGCCCCAGGTCTTGGCCGCAGCCTCGACCAGCATGGAGCGCGCCGCAGCGCCGGCGGTGCGCAGCAGTGTCCAGGAACTGTTGATCGCCGAGGAGCCGCCTGTGCCCTGCATCCCGAACATCATTGGGGTGCCATAGAGTTTGGCGTTGGCGGGCGCCTGTTCGACCACCACCTTGCTCCAGTCGGCGTCCAGCTCCTCGGCGACGATGGCCGCCAGGCCCGCGTGACTGCCCTGGCCGAACTCGATGTGCTTGGAGACAACCGTGACGGTCCCGTCCGCCGTCAGCTTCAGGAAAGGCCCGAACGCGCCCGGCTTGAACTTCGACCCGGCTGACAGCGCGTCGGGGATCGAGCAGCCGACCAGCAGGGCACCGCCCACGACGGTGGCACCGACCAGCAGGCTGCGGCGGGTAGGGGCTGAGAGTGTATCCAGGGTCTTGTTCATGGCGTTCGCTCCTAGGCCTTCGCCGGCGTTGTGACAGGCGCGGCGGCTGCGTCCTTGATCGCCGCGCGGATTCGCTGATACGCCCCGCAACGACAGATGTTGCCGTCCATGGCGGCGTCGATCGCCGCGTCATCCGGTTTGGTGTTCTGCGCCAGCAGCGCTACCGCACTCATGATCTGGCCCGACTGGCAGTAGCCGCACTGCGGCACATCCAGCTTCACCCAGGCCGCCTGCAGCGGGTGCGTCCCGCCAAGGCCTTCGATGGTGGTGATCTTGGCCGCGCCGACCGCAGAGATCGGCATCTGGCAGGAGCGCATCGCCTGGCCATCCACCAGCACGGTGCAGGCGCCGCACTGGGCGACCCCACAGCCGTATTTCGTGCCTGTCAGGCCCAGTTCATCTCGGAGCACCCATAGCAGGGGCGTGTCCGGCGCGGCGTTGACCTTCAAGGCCCGTCCGTTCACATCCACTGTCGTCGCCATGGGGCGTCTCCGTCTGTCTGATTTGCGATCAATGCTAGCGTTATTCAGACAATTTCGGAAATCGAACCTTGGTTGATCTTCGCGCCTTAGGGTAATCCGTACCCAGCCTACGAAATGCTCAGGAGAGTTCATGTTCCGTGTTGCTTCCCTCGCCGCTGTCCTTGGCCTCGCCGCCGCGCCGGCGCTCGCCGCTGACGGCGCGCAGCTGTTCAACATGCAGTGCAAGATGTGCCATGGCGGATCCGTGATGGGTCCGAGCCTGGTTGGCGTCGCCGGCGGCAAAATCGGCGCGAGCGCGTTTGCCTATTCGGCGGCGCTCAAGGCCAAGGAGGGCACCTGGACGGAAGCCAATCTGGACACCTATCTCAAACAGCCCTCGGCCTTCGCGCCCGGCACAAAGATGCTGATCAATGTGCCGAACGACGAGAACCGTGCGGCGATCATCGCCTATCTGAAAACGCTCAAATAGCCCGATGGACGCCTTCCCCGCCTTCTTCCCGCTGGCTGGCCGCTCGGTGGCCATCGCGGGCGAGGGCGAGGGAGCGGACGCCAAGGCGCGTCTGTTCGTCGGGTCCCCGGCCAGGGTCGTCAGGCTGGACAAGGCGACGGCGCTCGACCCGAAGGCCTACCATGGCATGACGCTGGCCTTCATCGCGGGCGACGACGAGACCTGGGCGCGTCAGGCCGCTGACGCCGCCCGCGCCGCCCATGTTCCGGTCAATGTCGTGGACCAACCCGCCCTCTGTGACTTCACCACCCCGTCCATCATTGATCGCGGGGTCGTCGTTGCGGCGATCGGCACCGGCGGCGCCTCGCCCATGCTGGCCACCATGCTGCGTCAGGACATCGAGGCCCGGACCCCCGAGGGTATCGGGCGGGTCGCGGATCTGTTCCGCACGATGCAGGACGAGGTCCGCACGGCGTTTCCTGATGCAGCCGACCGCCGACGTTTCCTCAGAACCGCCCTCACAGGCCCTGTGACCGAAGCGGCCCTGGCGGGCGATATGGACGCGGCCCGGTCAAGACTTCGAACCCAGCTCGTCGGTGGAGAGGCTCCGTCCGGCGCGGTCTGCTATCTCGAAGCCGCCGGGCCTGCGGAACGCCTGACGCTGAAAGCGGTGCGGCGGCTGGCAGCGGCCGATATCCTGGTCTGCGACCCGGACATCAATCCCGAAGTGCTGGCCCTGGCCCGCCGGGATGCCGAACGACTGGACAAGGCCAGCGTCGCGCAGCTCTGCGAGCTGGCACGATCCGGCCAATTGGTGATCCGCCTCGTGGCCTCCACCGACTGGCGAACCGAACAGGCCCGGCTCGACGCCGCCGGCACCCGCACCGAGATGCTGCCTGTGGCCGCGTAGATCGGAATTTATTACCCGGATAATATTGACAATGTATTCTACCCGGATAAAACACCGCTCCACACAGGGGCTCAACCATGTTGACGTCAATACCCGAATCCAGACGCGAGGCGGTTGACCGTGCCCTGATGGGGGCATTCGGCACGACGACGCTGGACGCGGTGACGCCGATCTCCGGTGGCCTGTCGGGCGCGGGCCTGTTCCGGATCCGGGTCGGCGGCATCGCCTATGTGATGCGCCTCGAACCGCCCGCCCATAGCTTTGGCGACCCGGCCCGGGGGTTCGTCTGCATGCGCATCGCTGCCGACGCGTTCCTGGCACCCCGCGTGCGTTACGCTGACCCCGCCGACGGTGTGGTGATCATGGATCTTGTGGCCCAGCAGTCGCTGGCGCTGGACTATCCGGGCGACGGCAAGCCGTTGATCGTCGAACTGGCCCAGGCCGTCCGCGCCCTGCACGCGACCCCGCAGTTCCCGCCCTTGGTGGACTATATGACCGGCATGCAGATGGTCATCGGCCAGCAATTGCAATCGGGTCTGTTCGACCCGTCGGTTTTTCAGGATCTTATGGACCGCTATGGCGAGGTGGCAGCAGTCTATCGGACCGCCGCCGGTGACCGCGTCTCCAGCCACAACGACTTGAACCCCGGCAACGTGCTTTACGACGGTACGCGCCTTTGGCTGGTGGACTGGGAGGCCTCCTTCCTGGCGGACCGCTATGTGGACCTGGCCTCCGTCGCCGGATGGTTCATCCGCGACGCCGCTCAGGAAGACCTGTTGCTCAGCACCTACTTCGGCGCTGTCCCGACCCGGGAGCAGCGGGCGCGTTTTACGGTCATGCGGCAGATCAATCACGTCTTGTATGGCATGATCATGCTGAACGGTGCGGCGGCGGAGCGCCCCGGCGTCCGACTGCCGGATCTCGATCTGTCCGGACCAACCCTGAGCGAGTTGGACCGACGCCTGTGGACCGGTGACTTCGGCCTGCAGGCTTGGGACGACCGCGTCGCCTACGGCAAAGCGCGCCTCGCCGAGGCCCTGACTGGCATGCAGAGTTCAGTGTTCCGGGCCGCTCTGTCTTTGCTCGTGGCCTAGCTATCCAATGGCCGGCCCTTGGTTTCCGGCAACAGGAAGAAACAGACCACCACCGACACCGCCGTGAAGGCGAAGGGATACCAGAGGCCGGAGTAGATATCGCCGGTCGCCGTCACGATGGCGAAGGCAGTGAAGGGTACAAACCCGCCGACCCACCCTGTGCCGACATGGTAGGGCAGCGACATCGCCGTATAGCGAACCCGGGTAGGGAACAGCTCCACCAGACTTGCGGCGATGGGGCCGTAAAGCGCACACGCGGCGACCACGAACACCAGCATCACGCCTAGAGCGCCCCAGACGTTCATCCGCTTCGGGTCGGCCTTGGTGGGATAACCGGCCTGGGCCAGGGCGGTCTTGATCCGGGCCTCCACGCTTGCCTTCACGGCCTTGGCCACCGGCGCGCTCAGACCCACAGCCGTTGTCGACGGCACGGTCCATTCGCCCACCCGAACCATCGCCGGCTGACCGGGCACGCCAGCTTCGTTTCGATAGGACACGCCGGCATTGGCCAGGGTCGACTTGGCGATGTCACAGGCCGAGAGGAAGCTGGCCTTGCCGACCGGGTCGAACTGCAGGGAGCAGTCGGCGGGGTCAGCGATCACCACGACGGGCGTCTTCATCTCGGCCTCAGCCAGCGCCGGGTTGAGGGTCTGGGTCAACATCTGGAAGCCGGGGAAATAGGCCGCCAGCATCAGCACCATTCCGAACATCATCACCGGCTTGCGGCCGAGCCGATCCGACAGCCAGCCGAACACCACATAGAGCACCGCACTGGCCGCCGTCATGGTGAGCAGCAGCAGGCTGATGGTCTCAGGCGGCACCTTCAGGAACCGCTCCATGAAGGTCTGGGCATAGAAGAACGAAGTGTACCAGACAGCGCCCTGGGCGAACATCACACCCACCAGAGCGATCAGCACCAGTTTCAGGTTTGGCCAACGACCGAAGGCTTCGGTGAACGGTGCCTTGCTCTCGTTGCCCTCGGCTTTGAGTTTGGCGAACTCGGGGCTCTCCTTCAGTTTCACACGCATCCAGATCGAGATGGCCAGCAGCACGCCCGAGAACAGGAAGGGGATCCGCCAGCCCCACGCGTCGAACGCCTCGTTGCCTAACGCCAGCCGGGTCAAGAGGATGACAATCAGAGCCCCGAACAGACCGAACGCCGCCGAACTCTGGATCCAGCTGGTGGCCTGCCCGCGCCCGTTCGCCGGGGCGTGCTCCGCCACATAGATCGCCGCGCCGCCATACTCGCCGCCCAGCGCAAAGCCCTGGATAATCCGCATCAGAATCAGCAGGATCGGGCCGATGATCCCGGCCTGTGTGTAACTGGGCAGCAGGCCGATGGCGACGGTCGCACCGCCCATCAGCAGCACGGTGGCCAGGAACGCGCCCTTGCGGCCCTTGCGGTCGCCAATGCGCCCGAACACCAGCGCCCCCAGGGGACGGAACAGGAATCCGGCGCCAAACAGCGCCAGCGCCGCCGCAAACCCTGCCGTCTCGGGCAGGCCCGTGAAAAAGGTCTTGGAGATGACGCCGGTGAGACTGCCGAAGACAAAGAAGTCATACCACTCAAACGTCGTGCCAGCGGACGAGGCCGTGATCACGGTGCGCAGGGAGGTGGGCTTGGTCTCAGTGTCAGCGGTATCGGCCACAGGTATTTCCTTCCGCAGGGGCGCGTGCCCACTGGTCTAGCATCGGTTCGGCGCCAGTTGAAACCGGCCTCGCCCCCCGCCTACTTCACCCCTACGTAAGCCTTCACCAGGTCGAACAGATAATCCCGGCCCTCGTACACCGAGCGCACGCGGATGCGCTCGTTCAGGCCGTGGGCGCCGTTGCCGGCGTCTTCCCCGAATATCCCGGGGACGCCGTAGATCGGCATCTTCACCGGGCCGAAATAGACCGCGTCGGTGGCGCCGGCAGCGACCGTAGGGAGCAGCGGCACGCCCGGGAAGTGCCTGGCCGCCAGCGTGGTCATCGGGCCGATCACCTTGGGGTCCATCGTCAGCGGCTGGGCGATCGGCTTGTCGGGATTGTTGGCCCGGACGCTCACCTGCGGATCCCCGATCACCCGGATCAGGGTCTGCCGGGTCTCCTCGATCGTCTCGCCCATGAAGATGCGGCAGTTGACATTGGCGGTGGCCCGCTGCGGCAGAGCGTTGGGCGCGTGGCCGGCCGACAGTAGTGTGGCCACACAATTGGTGTGCAGAATGGCGTTGATACTCGGATCGGTCATGGCGACCTTCGCCGCCTCCGCGTCCGACGGGTTGGCCAGCAGGGCCTTGAGGGCCCGCCCCGGCGCATCGTCCCGCGCGGCCCGCGGCGCGAACGCAGCGCGCGTGGTGTCGGACAACTTCACAGGGAAGACGTAGGCGCGGATCTTCTGCAGCGCGTCGGAGAGCTGGTAGATGGCGTTGTCCGGCGTCGGCCGCGAGGAGTGGCCGCCTGGGTTGGTCACCGTCAGGGTGAAGTCCTGATAGGCCTTCTCGCCCACGAGGACGCCCAGCGCCTCGCGTTTTCCGGTCGGGTCGAGCCGCCCGCCGCCGCCCTCGTTGAGGCCAAAATCGGCCCGCACCAGGTCGGGCTGGTTCTTCGCCAGCCAGTCGGCGCCGTTGAACGCCTGGTCGCTCTCCTCGCCGCAGGTCAGCGCCATCTTGAGCGTGCGCTTCGGTGCGGTCTTGCCCTGCTTCAGCCGGATCAGGGTGTCGACCCAGATGGCGTCCAGGCCCTTCATGTCCGCCGTGCCGCGGGCGTAGAAGAAGCCGCCTTCCTCGATCAGGGTGAAGGGATCGCGGGTCCAGTCTTCACGGCGGGCCTCCACCACATCAATGTGGCCCAGCAGCAGTACGGCACCGGCCTTGGGATCGGAGCCTTTCAGGATGGCGACGAGGCCGCCCTCCCTGGGTTTCTCCGGCAGGGCGAAATAGGTGAGATCGGCGTCTGCAAAGCCCGCCGCCTTCAGTCGCGCGCCCATGCGCTCTGCCGCCAGCGTGCAACTCCCGACGGATAGGGCCGTATTGGTCTCCACCAGTTCCTTGTAGATCGCCCGGAAGGCAGCCTGATCGGGACGAAGTTCACCCGCCGGCGGCGGCGCGTCCATATGGCGCTTGGCTTGCGGTTTTGCGGCGTCGGCCATGGGCAGGGCCGGGTTCAGCAGACTGCCCAATCTGTCGTGCTGAGCGTGCGCCACGGGCGCGCCCAGGAGTGCGAAACCGATCAATCCCGCCGCAAACGCTCGCATCCCTGGACCCCCTGAAAGACAGAGGGCCACTCAAGCACGTCAGTCGTGTTTGCGGAAGCGGTCGTCAGGCGGCGACAGTTCGGGCCTCACCTGCCGCATCACGTCGCTGGCAGGCGGCGATGATCTCGCGAATGAGATCTGTCGGGGCGATGGGCTTGCCGATCACGCCGTCCATCCCGGCATCCACATAGGCCTGACGTTGATGCGACAGCACATTGGCGGTGAGGGCGACGATCGGCAGGTCGGAAGGCGCGCCACCCAGAGCCCGGATTCTACGGGTGGCCTCAAGGCCGTCGATGCCGGGCATCTGGATGTCCATCAGGATCAGATCAAAGCCGCCTCGCGCTGCGGCCTCCACGCCCTCGTAGCCGTCGGAGGCCGTCTCCACGGAGGCTCCGAGATTTTCCAGCAGCTTGGTTGCGATCATCCGGTTTGTGGCGTTGTCCTCGACCACGAGCACACGCACACCATCCAGAAACTGGCCGTCGGATTCAGCCGCTTCAACGATCGCATCTGTTGGCTCGGCAAGGATCTCGAACCAGAACGTCGAACCCTGGCCTTCCACCGAGGTAAATCCGGTCTGGCCGTTCATCAGTTCGGCAAGTTTCCGGGTGATCGCCAGCCCCAGTCCGGATCCGCCAAACTTTCGGGTGGTGGAGGCGTCTGCCTGGTTGAAGCGCCCGAAAATTCGCGATTGGACCTCGGCGGCAATGCCGACGCCAGTGTCCTCGACCTCAAAGCGCAACGTGCCTTCGCCCTGGCGATCGCAGCGGATCACGACCTGCCCCGACTCTGTGAACTTCACAGCATTGCCGACCAGATTGAACAAGGCCTGCCTCAGCCGGACCGGATCTGAACGCACCCAGCCGAGGGTCGGATCAATTTCGACAATGACAGGCAGGCCCTTGGCGAGCGCCTCGGGCTCCAGCAGGCGCACCACGCTACGCACCAATTCGGCCGGATCGAGCGGCTCACAGTTCAAATCCAGCTGGCCGGCCTCGATCTTGGAGAAATCGATAACGTCATTCAGCAGTTCCGCCAGCATCTGGCCGCAATTCAGAGCGTCATCCAGCAGATTGCCACTGCCTTCGCTGAGCGTCTCGCCCTTCAAGAGATGGAGCACGCCCATGACGCCATTCAACGGCGTCCGGATCTCATGGCTCATATTGGCCAGGAACGCGGCCTTGGCTTCAGCGGCTTCCTCGGCGGCGCGTTGCGCCTCGATTAACGCCAACTCCAGACGCTTGGCGACATCGCAGTCCTGGATCAGGCCAACGGCTTTCAACCATCGACCGTTGCGGGAAACCTTAAGCTGATGGTGAACCCGGACCCAACGTTCCACACCATCTGGACGGACAATGCGCGCCTCGATCATGGCGCCGGCGTTGGCCTCTCCGCGATGCAGATTGCGGAAAGATGCTCGAACGTGAGGCAGGTCATCGACGTGGAAACCCGGATAGCGCAGCTCACAGGCTTCCGCGTAGCTCGAGTTGGACTGGCCGGTGATTCTCTCGAATTCCGGTGAACACCAGAACGTCTTCTTGATGTGGTTGATCTCATAGGCTGCGGCTTCTGCAACCTGCATGGCCATGGTCAACCGGCCTGCCGTGGCTTCAACCTCCCGGCGGGCCTTTCGCATCTCGGCTTCGCCCCGACGTGCAACGTCACGAGCATTGGCCAACTCGGTGATGTCTTCCGAGATGCCCTTGAGCACGAAGGCACCGTCGGGGCTCAAATCCCGACGCACGGTAACCCGCATCGTGATCCAGCGCCGACCGTGCGCACGAATGCGATGCTCGACGCGCACCGCCAGACCGGTCTGCACGGCCTCTGCCATGACGTCACGAATGGCACCACGATCTTGAGGATGGATCAGTTCGTAAAAGCGGTCCGGGGTCCAGATGATGTCCGGATCGAACCCGACGAGCTCGACCAGCTCATCTGACCACCAGATCGTCTCCGAGACAGAGTCATACTCCCAGATGCCGATACCCGCAGCAGCGCCCAGGGCTTTTCGGGTTCGCCTGGCCTCTGCGATCTCTTCTCGGACCATGTGCTCGGCATGGGCATCGCGCATGGTCACCACGTGGCTGCCATCGGCCATGACCTGCCGCCGCCCGGCGAACCAGCGCCAATCGCCATCCAGCGCGCGCACCCGGATTTCGTTGTCCGAATAGTCGCCTGGTCTGGCCTGTCGGGCGCGCTCGCGCACCGCTCCAACGTCGTCGGGATGGTAGAAGTCAAGGCAGGAGCGACCAATCAGCTCGGCTTCCGCAATGCCGGTCAGCAGGCACCACGCGGGGTTCACAAGTCGGAAACGCCCATCCGAACCGGCCACATGCATCAGGTCATGGCTGTTGTCGAACAACCACTTCGTCAACTCGGACTTGTCGACGGCGCGCTTGACGCTTTTCCGAACCATGTCGCTTCCCTGGATCAGGAACGACAATGGACCGGCCAAGTAAATTTAGAGTTGCATTTCTACGCGTACATCAAAATGCGCTCTCGCCGGTGATCGCCCGACCCAGGATCAAGGCGTGCACATCATGCGCGCCCTCATAGGTGTTGACAGTTTCCAGGTTCGCGGCGTGGCGCATCACGTGATACTCGCCGGAAATTCCGTTGCCACCGTGCATGTCGCGCGCAACCCGGGCGATATCCAGCGCCTTGCCGCAGTTGTTGCGCTTCAGCATCGAGATCGCTTCCGGCACCCAGGCGCCCTCGTCGATCAGCCGGCCCAGCGCCAGCGCCCCCTCGAAACCCAGCGCGATCTCGGTGGACATATCGGCCAGCTTCTTCTGCACCAGCTGGCGCGAGGCCAGGGTGCGGCCGAACAGGCTGCGGCTCGACACATAGTCGCGGCTGGCATGCATACAGAACTCGGCAGCCCCCATGGCGCCCCAGGCGATGCCATAGCGCGCCTTGTTCAGGCACGAAAACGGCCCTCGAAGGCCCTCCACGTTCGGCAGGATGGCGTCGTCGGACACAAAAACGTCGGTCAGGGAGATTTCACCGGTGACCGAAGCCCGCAGCGACAGCTTCCCAAGGATCTTCGGCGTCTCGAAGCCCTTGATCCCTCGGTCCACCAGGAACCCGCGGATCTTGCCATCCAGCTTGGCCCAGACAAGGGCTACGTCCGACACCGGCGAGTTGGTGATCCACATTTTTGCCCCGTTCAGGACGAAACCGCCCGGAACCTTTTTGGCCACCGTGCGCATCGACGCCGGGTCGGAGCCGCCGTCCGGTTCGGTCAGGCCAAAGCAACCGATGATCCGACCTGCCGCCATGCCGGGCAGGTACTTGCGCCGCTGCTCTTCCGAGCCGAAGGCGAAGATCGGATACATGACCAGCGAGGACTGCACGCTCATCGCCGAGCGGTAGCCGGAATCGATTGCTTCGATCTCGCGGGCGATCAGGCCGTAGGCGACGTGATTGACGCCCGCACAGCCGTATTCTTCCGGCAGCGTCGGGCCCAGGAACCCCAGTTCGCCCATCTCGGTCATGATCTCGCGATCAAACCGCTCTTCGGAATAGGCCGAAACCACGCGGGGCAGCAGCTTTTCGCGGGCGTAGCTGCGCGCCGCGTCCCACACCATCCGCTCGTCCTCGGACAGCCGAGACGACAGGTCGAGCGGGTCGTCCCAGCGATAGGTCTTGGTCGGCGCGCTGGAATCGGCGGGCATGGGAGGCTCCTGTCAGGTTTGTCGAGGCGGGATACCGGGTTTTCAGGTCCCCGTGTAGGCGCCTTTGCGCTTCTCGACGAAGGCCGCGCGGGATTCCTTGGCGTCATTACGGGCGCGACCGACGAAGTCGAGGCCCAGGGTTTCGAACCGCAGGGCCTCATCGAGTCCGCAATCGACATTGTGCTGCAGCACGCGCTTGGACATGCGGAGCGCCAGCGGCGGCCACTGGGTCATCTCGTTGGCATAGGCAACGGCGGCGTCCAGCAGCTCAGCGGCGGGCACGATCCGGTTCAGCAAGCCCAGCCTCAGGGCCTCGTCTGACCCCACGGCACGGCTCGTGAAGATCATGTCAGCCGCGGCGGCGTACCCCACCACGCGCGGCAGGAAGAAGCTCAGGCCCGAGTCCGGCGACAGCGAGCGTTCGATAAACACGCTCTTGAACCGCGCATTCTCCGAGCCGATCCGCACATCACAGGCCAGCGCCGTCGACAGGCCCGCGCCCGCCGCCACGCCGTTGATCGCGCCGATCACCGGCTTGTCAAAGTCGGCCCACATGGTCGCCCAGCGGCCGACCCAACCCATCTCGTCAAGCTTGTCATTCTGGGTCGGGCGCGCCTGACCGCCCTCGGCCATGACAGCCGCCCCCGCCGCCAGATCCGCGCCGGCGCAAAAGCCGCGGCCCGCCCCGGTGAGCACCACAGCACGCACGTCATCGTCGGCACGTGCGGCCGCCAGAGC
>JANNFM010000012.1:0-4493 GCA_031379795.1 Alphaproteobacteria bacterium | reverse complement strand
CAAGGCCGGCCGCTCCGCTGGCGCAGACGGTCGGGACCAGTCCCCAGCCTGTTGTCTGCTCGTGCAGGATCGAGCGGTTGATTTCGTTGTCATCAATGATCAGCACTCGGGCGCCGCGAACCTCCAGCGGAATGCGGGCGACGGCCCTGGCCTCGAGATGCACCGGCAGGGACAGGGTCACCCGGAAGACTGAACCGCTGCCCAGCCGGCTTTCGGCCACGATGGCCCCACCCATTTTCTCGGTCAGCATCCGGCAGATCGAAAGGCCGAGACCTGTGCCTTCATAGCTGCGGGTGGTGGAGTTATCGATCTGCGAGAACTTTTCGAACACGTCATTCAGCTTGTCGGGCGGGATGCCGATACCTGTGTCCTCGACGCGGATTTCGAGTTCGAACAGAGCGTCGCGACGCACACCCAGCACATTGACCAGGACGTGGCCTTCGTCCGTGAACTTGATGGCGTTGCCGATCAGATTCAGCAGAATCTGTCGAATTCGACCTTCATCGCCCAGCAGCTCCTCGGGCAGGCCCGGCTGAAACCGGGTGATGAACTCCAGGTTTTTGGCTTCGACCTGGGTGGATAACAGGCTGCCGATATCGCTGACGATCGCTTTCAAGTTTATCGGCTTTGAGTCCAGAACCACCTTGCCGGACATGATTTTGGAGAAGTCGAGGATGTCGTTGATGATGGTGAGGAGGGATCGACTCGAACGCAGGATGATTTCGGCGAAGTTCCGCTGCTTTGGCGAGAGATCGCTTCGATAGAGGAGTTCGGCCATGCCCATGACGCCGTTCATCGGGGTCCGGATTTCATGGCTCATATTGGCCAGGAAGTCGGATTTCGCCCGGTCGCCCTGCTCTGCCCGGTCCGCGGCCGCCTGGAGTTGCCGGGTCCTGACAGCGACCTCGTCTTCAAGGCGTTGCACAAAGGAGCGTTGACTGGCTTCCGCGGCCTTCATGGTGATGCCGATTCTGTGGCCATAGACCAAGGCGCATCCCACGATGAAGGCAATGGCGGCGGCGATGATCCACTCGAAGCCCCGCATGGCCTCGGCCTGCTGCATCTGTTGCAACAGACCCGCCGACTGACGGTCCGTCAGCATCTGGGCGGCACCGCGGATCGAGGTGTTCAGCCGCGCGAACTTGCGATCCATGGTGGCCATGTGCTGGCCTGCCGCAACCGCATTGTTCGCCGCGAACTTCTGGAAGATCTGGTCAGCCTCGGCGTTCATGATCGCCATGTCGGCGTCGATCCTGGCCAGGCCCGCCTGCAGCTGTTGATCGCCCTCCGAGGCGGCACGACGCTGAATCGTGTCCTGAGCCCGATTGAACTGCATCAGTGCTGCGTCGCGGCGGGTGCGCTCGACGGGCACATTGCGACTGTCGAACACATCATTGCCGGGCGCGTTAGTCCGTGTGGCCAGTTCACTGAGGGTTGTGACCTCGGCGATTCGCTGGGCGATGACCTGATTGGCCGCCACCGACTGCGTGTGGATCGACATCATCTGGTGGGACAACAACAGCGTGCACGCGAGCGTGATCAGGTCGATCCCCGCCAGCACGAAATAGATGTGATGCAACTTGAGCTGCTTGATCATCAACTTCCGGACGTATTATTGAATATCCTGTCAAAAAAATGCGCTGCGGACATTAAGGACGTATGGATGCCGGGGCAAATATGGCGCGCGTTGCTGCGACATTTCGTCCCTGGGGGGGGCAGGCCAAGCTGGCCGGGAACCGTCACACCGTGACGGAAACCTGTTAGACTGCGGGCGCACCAGCAATTGCACGACCGGTTTAGCGGCGGTGATCTGGCCAGTGGAACCGAGGGAGCGTCGCCATGAACACCCATCTGTCGTCCGCACTGGAAGCGGTCCAGTTCATCCGTGCCCAGAAGATCGACGGTCGCGCCAAATGGCGGCGAAATGATGCGCCCGACGCCGGGTCGGACTACAGCCTCTATCACGGCTCAAGCGGCATTATCCTGCTGCTGCTGGAACTGCACGCTGCCGGCCAGGACGCCGACGCGCTGGCCGAGGCGGTGGAGGCCGGAGAGGAAGTCCAGGCCTATCTGCAGCGCAAGGACTGGCTGTCCGTCAGCCCTTCAACCGGCTGGCCCGGTTACGCGTTCGCCCTGAACGAACTGGCCCGCGCCAGCGGCCGGGACGACTTCCGCGCCACCGCCGCCATGTGCCTGGATCGGCTGCACAGCCAGGCCGCGACACTGGGTGCCGGAATCGGCTGGATCGAGCCCATGCCCTTCTCCGACATCACCGGCCTCAAGGGTGATCGCGAAATCTACGATCAGTCGGTGGGTGCCGCCGGTGCCGGGCTGATCCTGATCTACGCCCATGAGCAGGGCCTGCATCCCGCCGCCCTCGACCACGCCATCGCGGTGGGCGAACGGCTGCTGGAGGTCTCCGAGACCGATCCGGACGGCCTGCGCTGGCGGATGATGAGCGACATGCCGTTCGCGTTCACCGCGCCCAATTTCGCCCATGGCGGCGCCGGCGTCGGCTACTTCCTGTTGCAGCTTCACAGAGCCACGGGCGAGGCCCGCTATCTGGACGCCGCCCGGGAGGCCGCCCGCTACACGATGAGTCGCGCGACCGCAGCGGGGCCTTCAGGACGACTGGTCTGCCACTCCGAAGAAGCCCGCAAGCCGATCTTCTACCTGGGCGCCTGTCACGGACCCGCCGGCACCGGACGTCTGCTGCTGGAACTGTACGATGTCACCGGTGAGACCCAGTGGCTGGACGCTGCGCGGTCGCTGGTGGACGGGCTGATCTCGACGGGCGCGCCCGAGACCCGCTCCAAGGGTTTCTGGAACAATCACGGCCAATGCTGCGGCGATGCGGGCGTCGGCGACTTCGCCCTGCTGATGGCCGCCCGCACCGGCGAGGCCGCGTATCGCGACCTGGCCGCTCGCTGCGCCGACGTCATCCTCGCCAACTCGGAGGTATCGGAAGCGGGTCGAAGCTGGCGCCATGCCGAGCATCGGGACCGGCCGGAATTCCTGCAGGCCCAGACGGGCTACATGCAGGGCGCCGCAGGCATCGCAAGCTTCCTGCTGCACCTGGCGACGACGGACGCCGGGGCGCCGGTCAAGATCGCCATGCCGGATTGGCCAAAGGCGAAGGTGGGATAGGGAGGCGCGCCGGGAACAATCCCGGGCTGCACCGGTTGACATCTGGCCTCATCGCTTCCGCGAGGCGAATCCAACAGGTGGCTCGTGTCCCTCATTCTGATCATTGTCATCCTGGTGCTGCTGTTTGGCGGCGGCGGCGGTTACTATGCCCATCGCACCTACGGCCTTCCCGGTCTGGGCGGCGTGATTGGCCTTATCCTGGTCGTTCTGCTGCTGATGTACCTGTTTGGCGGCATGAGAATGTAGGCCGTTTTCACGGCGCCCGGTTGGACGCCGGCCTTCGCGGCCCTACTCCGCCGAGCTTCGCGGCAGAGGCCGGTACCATGCCAGCTGCTCGCTGGTGGCCAGCAGGCGGCCGTCGCGGCTCCAGTAGCTGGAGCGTTCGTCTGACGCGCCGCCGCCGCCGACCCGGCCCTCGCACTCCACCAGGATGAAGTCGTCACCGATGGCGGCCAGTTCCTCGGTCGTCGCGTGCAGATAGGCGGTCAGCGTGAGCGTGGTGGTCATGATCGTGCGGCCCAGGGCGTACATGGCGCGCGGCGCGGAGTTGTCGGTGACCATGCCCAGCATGGCCTTGTCCATCGGCCCTGCGCGCGACCTCACCCACGCCAGGGTGCGGGAATCACCGCTGACCTGCGGCGGGAATTCCTCCAGGGTGCGCCGCTCAAAGGCTGACGCCCCGTAGTGCTGCGAGGCGCCCTCCATGACCGGGCTGGGCAGAACGTGTGGATCCGGAGCGTCGGGCATTGTTGCAAAGGCAAAGGGCGGGGTCATCGGGCGCCGCGCCAGGGTGACGATGCCGTGCACGCCGACCTGATCCGAGCCTGCGGGCAGCAGTTCCACCTCCCAGACCCCGATGGACCCGCCCTGACGCAACCGCCGCGTCCTGATGTCCAGTGCGCCGGACGGCAGGCCGGCCGCATAGGTCAGGGTCAGGGATAACGCCTCGCCCACCGCCTTGGGCTCGGCCTCCAGCACCCGGATGAAGAGGCCAATGGCATAACCGCCCCAAAGCCCGCCGCCGGGATTGCTCCACTCGGGTCCGGCGAGGGTCGCCCAGCGTCCGGGTGCGACGTGGGTCAAGGGCATGGCGTGTGTGGTCAGCGCGTTCATGGCGTCTCCTTACCCAATCGCCGCAGCGTTACGGAAGCCCCGGGATCGAGTGGCACGCTTGAGGACTGTTTCGAACTCGGAAGATGGGCTCTTGGCTTCCCCCTCTGGGGTAGGGGAATCGCATGTGTGAACAGTTTGGGTGGTTGTATTTGAAGGTGTGATGGATTCTGAGGAATTTCCCTGTTGGAGGAGGCTCGGATGCTGATCCTGGAGGTGCTGGACGAAGTTCCAGA
>JANNFM010000201.1:0-2105 GCA_031379795.1 Alphaproteobacteria bacterium | reverse complement strand
ACAGCACGCCCAGCGCCAGGAAGAAGATCGGGCCCAGGGTGAAGGCCATGGCCAAGCTGTGGATCGCTTCCGCTGAGTTTGCATGGCCCAGCTTGGGCGCATAGCCGATCCGCTCCAGCAGCGGGTAGGTGATGGCGATGGCGGCGGCCAGGGCGATCTTACTGGTCGAGGTGGTCAGCGCGAACAACACTCCGCTGCGCTCCTGGCCCTGCTTCAGGCGCACGTCGTCAGCCACATCGGCGACCATGGCGCGGATCAGCGCCCCGAACCCCGCCGCCACAAAGCCGCTGGCGAAATAGACCAGGGCCGACGGCACGAGCGCAGCCTTCGGCAGCCACAACAGGCAGAGCAGCGACACCGCATAGACCGCGCTGGCGACCATGGCGGCCCGGTGCTTGCCGATGCGGGTGGCGATCCAGCTGGTCGCCGGGGCCCCGAACAGGCCGGCCAGGATATAGATCGCCAGCAACAGGTTGGCCTGGCCGGTGGTGAACATCATCCGGTCGCGGCTGAAAAACAGAAACAGTGCCGCCATCCAGCCCGGACCCAGCGCCAGACACAGGTCCGCCAGCAGGATACGCGACATGCTGCCGTGGGTGATCAGATCCAGGTAGTCCCGCATCCGGAACTGCTGGCCGGGAGCCTCAGGTGCGATGGTCTCGGGCGTGCGCCAGACGACCAGCCCGATGCAGGCCGGGATCAAGAGGATCACGTACCAGACCATGGCGCGCACGCCCTCGGCATCCGAATACCCGTTGTTCTCCATGATGATGGGGATCGCCAGCACCCCCAGTGCCCCGATCACGCCGACGCCGCCCATGATGCCGAAAATCCGCGCCCGGGAATCATAGGTGGTGGCCAGGGTCGCCGCCCACGCCGAATGCGACAGCAACAGGATCGAAAGACCCAGATACATCACCAGCAGCCAGCCGATCAGATAGGGCTCGCCCACCCCCAGCCTGGCATTGGTCAGCATCACCAACCCCAGCAGCATCAAGGGCGCGCCGATCAGAGTCCAGACCCGGAACCGGCCCCAGCGCGTGCGCGTGCGGTCCATGGCCAGGCCCAGCATCGGCTCGATCGGGATGTCGATCATCCGGCACAGGCCGAATACCGCCCCGACCGCGGCCAGTGGCACCCCTATGCTGGCGGCGAAATAGGGCGGCAGATGCACCGTCAAAGCCAGCACCAGGGCTGCCACCGGCAGGCTGGTGGCGGAAAACGTCAGGGTGCGGCCCAACGACAGCGGTTGGTCCGGTACGGTCTTGGTCATTTTCTCTCCCTGAGCGCCGCGCCTCTAACGGACGTCGTGCGCGATACTTGGTGGACTACGCTGGCTTGTTGGCGGGGGCCAGGTCCTCGCCCGTCAGGCTCTCCATGGCCGCGCCGGGATCCACAAGCGCGTCCTGAGCGTCAAGCTGGCGCCGGATCTCGGCGTGACGCGCGGCGGTGAGTGTGTACCCGAAGAAGCAGGCGCCAGCGGCCATGACAAAGACGATCGGACCGACGATGTAGGCTAGTTCCAGCCCGCGGATGGCCTCCGGCGTGTTCACAGACCCTTCCTTGGCCTGGTAGCCGACGGCGGCCAGGACGCTGAAGGTCAGGATGATGGAGCCTGCGCTGGCCAGCTTCGAGGTCGCCGTGGTCATGGCGTACATCAGGCCCATCCATTCGCGACCGCTTTCCAGCCGGATCTCATCGGCGATGTCGGCGGTGATGGCCCGGATCATCACCGTAAACCCCGCTGCCATGGCGCCGACCAGCAGCATCGCCGGGGCGAACAGCATGAACTCTCCCCGAGGCATGATCGGCAGCAGGATAAGCCCCAAGGAATAGATGGTGGTGTTGACCATCAGGGCCCGGTGTTTGCTGATCCGGTTGGCGAGCCAGGCCGCCAGCGGCGCGCCGATGAAGCCGGCGCCGATGTAGATCATCAACAGCAGGTTCGACTCAGCCAGGGTGAAGCCCAGGCTGTCGGTGAAGTAGAACAGATAGAGCGCCGCCATCCACCCGGGACCCAGCGTCACGAACAGGTCGGCGGCCAGCAGACGCAGGATGTTGGGACGGGTCAGTAGGGCCCAGTAGTCCTTGGGCTGAAACCGGAT
>JANNFM010000003.1:0-4549 GCA_031379795.1 Alphaproteobacteria bacterium | reverse complement strand
TGCGCCACGCCATCCAAAGCAAAGATCTACGAAGAAGAGCTGTTGCGCACGATGGCGCATGTAAAACTCTGGGTGACGGACAATGCGGAAACCGGCAATCGCACCGTGGTTGAGTTCTGATGGCCCGTTCGCCCTTTGAGGACACGCCGGGCTCGATCCTCGGCTTGTTCGTCTTGGCACTCTGTCTTGCACTGGCGGTCATTGTCACGCCGTTCTTCCTCGCTGGCGCAGCGGCCTATGTCGGGTTCCGCCTGTACAACGAAAGCCCGCGTCGATTGGAGCAACGTGCGCGCGCAGAGACGTTGCTTCTGTATGACCATGCCCTTGCTGGCCAGGTGCAGTTTTCGCAGGACGAAATCGATGCCGCGCTGTTGTCGTCGTGGCCCGCCGACACGCCGGAACCTCTGCGCATTCAGCTTCTTGAGGTCGGGCGCGCGCTTTTTGCCGATGAAGGGCTGTCGCCTGAGGTGCCACCGCCTCCGGCCCTGTGCAACACCGTCGAGGGCGCGCGATACCGCGATCAACTCGCACGGCTTGGACAGGCGCGCGGCGACCGGGTGATGGCAACGTCGGCTTTGGCGATGATCGCCGAAAGCCTTGGCACGATTGCCAAAGCCGTGCCGCCGCTTTCGGGCGATGTGCTCGTTGGCGTCTCGCAGTTCCTTCATCCTTTGGGGCAGGCGGTGGAGAATGTGGTCGCGCCATTCTATGGAGCCAATGACTACCGGCATTTTCTGGCATTGCGCGAACGCCTCAACGCCAATCTCGACCGCACCCACCGGACCAATCCGATCTTCCCCCGCGACTACAAAGGTGACGATGTCGTCGAGGCGTATCTCCAGGGAACCCGGCTGAAAACACTGTTTGCGCTCAAGACCCCGTTTGAAATCCCGGAAGCGCGCCGGTTTGAACATATGCATATTGTGGCAGGAAGCGGCCACGGCAAAACCCAGACACTGCAATACTTCATCGCCCGCGATCTTGAGGATGTCGCACGCGGTGACAAATCCGTTGTCGTGATCGATAGTCAGGGTGATCTGATCAACACCATTCTATCCGCAAAGACCCTGCCGCGCGAAAAGATCGTGCTGATTGATCCCGAGGATATTGAGTTCCCGGTTTGCCTCAACCTGTTTTCGGTCGGACAGGGGCGGCTGTCTGGATACAGTGCGCTTGATCGCGAACGCCTGACCAATTCGATCATCGAGCTTTATGACTTTGTCCTGGGTTCGCTCTTGTCCGCTGGCATGACCGCCAAGCAGAATGTGGTCTTTCGCTATGTCACTCGCCTAATGTTCCATGTACCGGACGCCACCATCCATACGCTCCGCGAACTGATGGAACCCGGTGGCACCGCCAAATACCGCCCATACATTGATCGGCTGGATATGACCGCCCGCCGCTTTTTTGAAATCGAATTCGATGGCAAAGAGTTCACCAGCACCAAAGCCCAGGTGCTGCGCCGTCTTTACGGTGTCCTTGAGAACCAGACTTTCGAGCGGATGTTTTCGCACCCGCAATCCAAGTTCGACATGTTCACTGAAATGAACGCGGGCAAGCTGATCCTGATCAACACCGCCAAATCGCTCCTGAAAGAGCAGGGCACCGAAGTCTTCGGACGATTTTTCATTGCCCTGATCGCCCAGGCGGCCCAGGAACGCGCCACCTTGCCCGATTTCGACCGGTTGCCTTGCTTTGTTTATGTGGACGAAGCCCAGGACTATTTCGACGAAAACATCGGCATCATCCTGAGCCAAGCGCGCAAGTATCAGGTCGGGATGGTTCTGGCGCACCAGTATCTCGGCCAACTCAGTAACGGCCTACAGGAAGCCTTTGAAGCCAATACGTCGATCAAACTGGCTGGTGGCGTATCGGCCCGCGATGCCCGTGCGCTTGCAAGCCAGATGAGCGCTGATCCCGACCTGATCCAGCGCCAGCCCAAAGGCAGCTTCGCAACATACATACGCGGCCTGACCGACAAGGCGGTGCCGATGTCTTTCCCGTTCTTCGTTCTTGAGAAGTTGCCGCGAGCAACAGATGCAGGAAGAAATGCGATCCGGGAGTACAGCCGGTTGAACTACGCTGAACCGTTGCACAGAACCCAGCCTGCAAACGCGCCGAATGGTATTGATATCAGTGTCGAAACCGCTCCGCCGGACCCCGCTGATCCAACCAGTCTTTCCCCAGAGCTCTGAATCTGCTAGCTTTTCTGTATGGGAAAGCTTGATGCCATCGGTCGCGGAACATTCCATCACATAGCGCCGCAAGACGCGGTGCGACCGACGAATCGCGGGTTGCGCTGGCTCAAGCATATCGAGCGTCATGGCCCGCAATCCTCGGCCTTTCTCCATGAATTGACCCGCGACACGCACCGATGCAAGGACACGGCCCTGCGGCAGATGCAGCACCTGCGGTCCGGTGGTTTTCTGTTCCTCCCGCCCCAGCAACGCGCGACCGAGCGCGCCGAATTCAATCCATACATCTACGACCTGGCCCCGACGGCCAAACGCTGGTTTGTCGACCGGGGGCTTGCGGAACCGGCTGTTCGCCCGACGGGGCACTGGTGGCACGCCTTTCAGGTCGCCTGCGTCACTAGTTCCATCGATATTGCATCAGCGCGCGATGGCGTGCGGTACATTCCGGCACATGAAATTCTGGCGCGCAACGGGGCGGGCCTTCGCATCGCCATCAACGGCACGACACTGATCCCGGATCAGCTCTTCGCGCTCGATTATGGCGGCAGCTACCGGGCCTTTGTCCTTGAGGTGGATCGCGGCACGGAACCGATGGCGTCGGCTGCCTCACGGAAATCCATTGCGGCGTCCATTGACAGCTATCTGGTGGTGCAAGCTGCGGACAAGCTGCGCCTGACCTATGGCTTGCGAACAGCGGTAATCATTCTGTTGGTCTACAGCGCCGGAGCAAGGGCAGAGTTCGCGCTGCAATGCCTGTTGAAAGCGCCCGCGTCTCTGCGGGCGGCGCATCTTGTCATGGTGGCCACAGACCGGTTGCCCGAAAGAGGCGTCCCGGACGGTTATTTTCGAAGCCCTTGGCAACGACCGGGGCTGCAACCTGTAACGCTTTCTAACAGATAGCGTCGGGGGCCATACGGCGGAATAGCCCAACAGCTGCGCAATTTGTCTACGTCGTCCTGTTGTGAAGGTCTTGGCTGCCCGCCAAGGCGCTTTCATCTTAGGTGCAATGCGCTTTGGGTGGTCTGCTGTTCCCATTCAGCACGATACCCGTACTTTTCTCCTTTCGGACCAGCATGATAGCCTTGCCATGGAAGTTCTTTTCCATGCGAGGCACCGATGACCGTCCTTATCTGGGAGGGCATCGAAATCGCCCTCTCGCACCACGCACGGCGCTACGGCGACACCTTCGATCACATCGAACTACAGGCCAATGAACGGTTGCCGGTTTCTGAAACCGGCTACCGTTCGCTCTTCATCCACCACGAGGAACTGGCGCTCTGGGACAGCCCGGAAGCGTTTGTCCTTGAGTGGCTTAGTGACGCGGCGCGTCACCCAAGCTGGCAGGACTATCGCCAGCAATCCCGACAACTCAACCTGTTCTAGGAGAACATCATGACCCTGATGCTGCACACCGGCGGCGAAGCCATCGGCTATGCCGACCTGCGCCACCTCGAAACGCCTGCCCCGACCCAAAGCCACGTCCCGATCCCGCACCATGCGGTGGTTGACATGGTTCGCTACGCGCTTGGCTTCTTCGGCCACGAACTGCTGGAAGAACACCACGCGGTGACGCCAGACGGGATGAACTACTTCGGCGTCCTGTCCCTGAAGTCCCCGTATGGTGACTACACGGATATGGTCGGCCTGCGGAACAGCCACAAGAAGCAGTTCCCGATTGGCATCGCCATCGGCAGCAGGGTCTTTGTCTGCGACAACCTGGCGTTCCATGCCGATCATGTGATCCGGCGCAAGCACACCGCGAACGCCAAGCGTGATCTGCCGGGACTGGTGAGCGAAGTGATCGAGCCGCTCTACCTTGCCAGACAGGCCCAGGCGCAGCGGATCGGGGCGTACAAATCCGTGGCGCTACCCGATTCGCTCGCCGATCAGGCCATAATGGCCATGTACCGGCAGGAAGTCATCAACCTGACCCGGATCGCCGATGTCCTCAGCGCCTACGAAGACCCGCCACACGACTGGGGCGACAAAACCCCGTGGCGGCTGTTCAACGCCACGACGTTCGCGCTGGCGGGCAAGGTGGCCGAGAACCCGACCACCACGCGGAAGCTCCACGACGTGATCGATGGTGTCTGCCACCAACTGAACTAACACCAACAGGAAGCCCTCAACGGCTTCCTGTTTTCTGTTGCGATGGGCTGGGAGCGGTCAGTCAGCATCCTCACGTGGATCAAGACGCATACTCTGAAAAAGGACGTTGACCCAACACTGAGGTAGATCTTCTGTGGGCATGGCGACGGTCGGCAAGCGGCTCGTGCCGCCCGGCACTTGTGCGGACCGTGACTGCCCCTTAGCATCAGCAAGGCTAGGAAGGTGTGCTGTTGGATTCGTATCTG
>JANNFM010000601.1:0-1895 GCA_031379795.1 Alphaproteobacteria bacterium | reverse complement strand
ACGAGTCCGGGCGCCAGACAATTGACCCGGACCTTCGGCGCGAGCTCGGCGGCGAGCTGCTTCGTCATGTGGATCAGGGCCGCCTTGGTGACGTCGTAGACGCCGAGCACCGGGCTCGTGGCGAGACCGCCGACGCTCGAGATGTTGACGATCGAGCCGCCGTGCTCGGCCATCCAGCGCCGCCAGACCCGTTGCGTCCAGAACATCGGCGCCGTCAGGTTGATCTCGAAGGTCTTGTCCCAGCGCGCGCGGTCGACATCGATCATCGGCCCGCCGTAGGGATTCGTCGCCGCGTTGTTGACGAGCACGTCGATGCGACCCAGTCGCGAGAGCGTCGCTTCGATCACGCGCTCGACATCCTGGTCGCGCCCGACATGGCCCGCCTCGAAATCCGCGGCCTCGCCGATCTCCTTCACCGTGGCGGCGCAGTCCGCGGCCGTTCGCGAAGTGATCATCACGCGCGCACCGGCGCCGACGAAGGCCTCGGCGATCGCGCGACCGATGCCCCGCGACCCGCCCGTCACGAGCGCCACCTTGCCGTCCATCCGGATCTGCATCGAGAGCCACCATAGCGGGCGGGTTGGGCGCCTGCCGCCCTCCCCGAACGCTGGCGGGCGATCCCGGCGACGACTCGGATCGACCCTGGTATCGTCGCGCCACTCGAGTGGGGGCCGCATGGAATTCGAATACAGCGATCGCTGCCAGAACGCGCTCCGGGAACTTCGCCGCTTCATGGACGCCCACGTCTATCCCAACGAACATGCGTACTCCGCGCAGCACGCGTCGCTTCCGTCGCGCTGGCAGACCCCTCCCCTGATGGAAGAGCTCAAGGCGCGCGCAAAAGAAGCGGGCCTCTGGAATCTCTTCCTCCCCGAGAGCGCGCTCGGCGCCGGCTTTTCGAATCTCGACTACGCGCCGCTGTGTGAGGAGATGGGCCGCGTGGGCTTCGCGCCCGAGATCTTCAACTTCGCGGCGCCCGACACGGGCAACATGGAGGTGCTCGAGCGCTACGGCAGTCCCGAGCACAAGAAACTCTGGCTCGAGCCGCTGCTCGACGGCCGCATCCGGTCGGCCTTCGCGATGACCGAGCCCGCCGTCGCCTCCTCCGACGCGACCAACATCGCGACCGAGATCCGGCGCGATGGGGACGAGTACATTGTGAACGGGCGGAAGTGGTGGACCTCGGGCATCTGTGACGAGCGCTGCCAGATCCTGATCGTGATGGGCAAGACGGATCCCAACGCTCCGGCCCACGCGCAGCAGAGCATGATCCTCGTCCCCCGCCACGCAAAGGGCGTCACGATCGTGCGGCCGCTGCCGGTCTTCGGCTACGACGACGCCCCCCACGGCCACGGCGAAGTGTCCTTTACCAACGTCCGAGTCCCGGCCTCGAATCTCCTCTTGGGCGAAGGCCGGGGGTTCGAAATTGCCCAAGGTCGGCTCGGGCCCGGCCGGATTCACCATTGCATGCGGCTGATCGGGGTGGCGGAGCGGGCCCTCGAGTTGATGTGCCGCCGGGTTCACCAGCGAACCGCCTTCGGCAAACGGATCGCCGAGCAGGGCACCATCCGCCGCGACATTGCCGACTCCCGGATCGAGATCGACCAGGCCCGTCTCCTGACGCTCCAGGCGGCCCACATGATGGACACCGTCGGCAACAAGGCGGCTCGCGCCGAAATCGCGATGATCAAGGTGGTGGCGCCTAACGTGGCCTTGCAAGTGCTCGACCGGGCGATCCAGGCCCACGGCGGCATGGGCGTCAGCCAGGACACCTTCCTGGCCTATGCCTGGGCTCAGTCCCGGACCCTCCGCTTGGCCGATGGCCCTGATGAGGTGCACCGCGAGTCGGTGGCCAAGCTCGAACTCCGGAAGTGGACCCCGAAGCCATGAAACTC
>JANNFM010000563.1:0-1695 GCA_031379795.1 Alphaproteobacteria bacterium | reverse complement strand
GTCTGATGCATATCACCAATCTCCGTAAGGTCGGCGGCTCGGTGATGCTGGCGGTTCCACCTGCATTGCTCGATCTCTTGAACCTAAGGGCCGGTGCTTCCGTGGGGATGGCCGTCGATGGCGGACGTCTGGTGGTCGAGGCCGCGCCGCGAACCCGCTATAGGCTTGAAGATCTCCTTGCCGCTTCAGACTATGCCGAACCTCGGCCCGAAGACGACCAGGCGTGGATTGAAGCGCCGAGCGTGGGCAAGGAGCTCCTGTGAAGCGCGGCGACATCTATATGGTGTCGCTCAATCCAACCGAAGGCCGTGAGCAGCGGGGTCATCGCCCTGTTCTCATCGTATCGCCGACGGCATTCAACCTGGCGACAAAGCTTCCTGTCGTACTGCCGATCACGAACGGTGGCGACTTCGCCCGCCGGATTGGATTTTCGGTCGAGATCTCCGGCATCCAGACAACAGGTCTTGTCCGCTGCGATCAGCCGCGGGTTCTCGATGTCGCAGCCCGCGGTGGCCGCCGGGTCGAGGCCTTGCCAACTGAGCAACTCAATGAGGTGCTGGCGAAGGTCGTGACTCTTTTCGAGGGATAGAGATCTGGGGGCGTGCCGTGCCCCATGACAATGAGCTAAGGATGGCCACGAAAATCCCAACTCCGGACACCCACCCATGCCCAAGACCAAAGCCGCCCCCGTCGTCCTGATCACCGGCACCTCGACCGGCGTCGGACTGCACACCGCAATCGCCTTCGCCATGGCCGGCTACCAGACCATCGCCACCATGCGCGACACGTCGAAAAAGGATGAGCTGCTGGCGCTGGCCAAGGCCAACGGCGTCAAGGTCAAGGTCGAGCGGCTGGACGTTCAGAAGAAGAAGTCCATCGAGAGCTGCGTCGCCAAGGTGCTGAAGAAGTATGGCGCCATTGACGTGCTGGTGAACAACGCCGGGGCCGGGTTTCTGGGCGGGCTGGAGCAGACCAGCGACAAGGATCTGGAACGGACCATGGAGATCAATTTCTTCGGTGTCTGGCGGGTGACCAAGGCGGTTTTCCCCCACATGCGCGAGCGCGGTTCGGGGCGCATCATTACCGTCACCAGTGTCGGTGGCCTGATCGGCCAGCCGTTCAACGACGCCTATTGCGCCGCCAAATTCGCGGTCGAGGGCATGATGGAAGCCATGGCCCCGCTGGCCAAACTGCTGGGCGTCCAGGTCAGCCTGATCGAGCCCGGGCCCATCAACACCGAGTTTGTCAACAGCGCCCGCGCCGCCAGCGACCTCAGCGGTTTCACCGCGCCCTATGACGCCATCGTCGCCAAGTACATGGGCGCCACCGGCAATGTCTTCGCCACCTATGGCCAGAGCGGCGCCGACATCGGCGCGGTGATCCTGAACGCCGCCACGACGCCCAATCCCGACTTCCGCTACATAACCTCGGATTTCGCCCGCCAGATCGTCGCGCCCAAGGTCGTCGATCCCTCCGGCAACAACGTCGTCGACGCTTTCGCCGCCCGACTGGCCTAGCGGCGGTCAGGGACGGAGAGCGTGGGGGTGTCGCTGCCTTCCCCCTCTGGGGTAGGGCTATCGCATATGAGTGATCAGCGAGATGAGTTTCTGATCATTCCATCTGGCCAGGAGTCCTTTGTGGCGCAGGGGGATATTGGATGGCTCGGCTCTCAAGACGTTGAGGGCCAGACGTCTG
>JANNFM010000542.1:0-3975 GCA_031379795.1 Alphaproteobacteria bacterium | reverse complement strand
AGGCGACCACGGTGTAGCCAAGCCGGGCCAGCAGTGCGATGGCGACGCTGCCGACGCCGCCCGCGGCACCGGTGACGAGGATTTCGCCCTTGTCCGGCGTGACGCCCTGGCGTTCCAGACCCAGCACGCAGAGCATGGCGGTGTACCCGGCGGTGCCGATGGCCATGGCGTGGGTGTTGGAGATGGCGTCGGGCAGCTTGACCAGCCAGTCGCCCTTCACGCGGGCCCGCTGGGCGTAGCCGCCGTGGTGGCCCTCGCCGACGCCATAGCCGTTGAGGACCACGCGATCCCCAGCCTTGAACTCAGCGTGGGACGAGGTTTCGACAACACCGGCAAAATCGATGCCGGGGATCAGGGGCCAGGCGCGGATGATCGGTGACTTGCCGGTCACCGCCAGCCCGTCCTTGAAATTCACGGTCGAGTATTCGATCCGGACCACCACATCGCCATCCATCAGGTCGACCAGGGTCAGGTCCTCAAACCGGACTTCCGGGGCTCCGTCGGTTTTGTGCAGGCGCAGTGCGCGAAATGTATCGGTCATGGTTCAGCCCCCCGTTTGTGTCGTTGATGGCGTGAGGCCGAAGCGGTCGCCGCGACGTCCCTTTACCGCCAGGTCGACGGTATGCAACCGCCGCGTTCCGGGGGCCTGCATTTCCGTGCCCGGCATCCACATCATCGCCACATAGTCGCCGAGGCTGTCTTCCAGCGCCTGGGTGAAGCCTTGTGCGTCCTGGGCCTTGTTCATCTGGATCTTGGCCATGCGCAGGGCCTCGGGGCTGTTTTCAGCCACGCGTTTGGCCCAGGCAAAGGTTTCCCGCTCAAGGTCGGCGTTCGGTAGCACCCGGTTGACGAAGCCGAAGCGGGCGGCGTCCCCGGCGCTGATGAAGCGGCTTTCGAAAACGAGTTCCTTGGCGCGGCGGATGCCAATGTCCCAGGGGATCGACATATATTCGACGAACCCGGCCAGGAACTCGGCGTCCTCGCCGGCGAAGACCACGTCCATGGCGGCGGCCAGCATCCAGCCCGCATAGATGCAATAGCCCTCGACCATGGCGATGGTGGGCTTGGGGAAGTTGCGCCACTTCAGCAGCAGGTCGAGGTTGTACTTCTTGAACTGGTCATAGGTCTCGATGCCCGGCTTGGCGCCGAGCGCGCGGCGGTACGCGATGGCCTCGGGGGTGCCCAGATCGTGCCCGGTCGAGAAGACGCCGCCTGCGCCGCGGACCAGCACCACGCGCACGGCGTCATCGGTACGCGCCAGATCGAACGCCGCGTCGATCTCGTCCAGCATCCGGTAGCCCTGGGCGTTGCGGTAGGCGGGTCGATTGAGGGTGATCACGCCCACCCCGGCTTCGACAGCGTAGATGATTTCCTCGAACGCCATTCCGATCCCTCCCGCATTGTTGCATGGAGGATTATAGCCACGTCCGGGGCAGGGGAAGGCGCGATCACATGGCCGAGGTATCAACAGACCTTATCGCAGCATCACTGGACGCTGTGGTGGCGCGTGCCGGGGATCCGACGGCGCAGATTTATGAACGCCTGTTCGCCGAATTCCCGGAAACCGAGCCGCGTTTCGTCCGCGACGTCAGCGGCGCAATCCGGGCCGAAATGCTGACCATGGTGTTTGATTGCCTGATGCATCCGGAGGGTGGCTATCAGAACAACCTCATCCGCGCAGAGCGGGTGAACCACGACGGCTTCGGCACCGATAACCCGACCTTCGACCGGTTCTTCTGGATCGTGCGCGACGTATGTCGGGAGCTGGCGGGCCCGGACTGGTCGGTGGAGATGGAGGCAGCCTGGACGAGCCGGATTGACCAGGTCACCGCGGCTACTCTTTGAAATACCAAAAGAAAAGGGCGCCCCGTCTTGCGACGGGACGCCCTGATTTCGTATCTCAGCCCGCGTTTAGAAGCGGTACTGCAACTCCACGCCGTAGGTGCGGGGCGGGTTCAGTTCGTAAGTGGTGCTGATGCCCTGCACGCCACTGAAGTCGGCGCGACCGTTGGTGCTGCCGGCCCGGCGGGATGCCCCGGCGCCGTTCGCGTAACCCTTGGTGTCGAACAGGTTCTTGGCGTAGCCGATGACGGTATATTTGCCGTCTTCCGCACGCCAGGTCAGGCGGGCGTCGACCTGATCAAACGACGGGGCCTTGAAGTACGCCCGGTCGAAGATGCTGCCGTACTGCGCGCCGCGCCAGACATAGGTCGCCGACAGGGTCAGGGTGCCGGGATCAAAGATCCAGCTGTAGTTGCCATTGAGCGTATAGCGATGCTTGGCCGCGTTGGGCAGCGTGTTGCCCTTCAGGCTTTGCAGGAACTGAGGCCCACCGCAGAAAGCGTCGATGACCGTCGTCGCTGTTGTGCGCCGGGCGTCCCTGTTCTGGGCACAGGTATCGGCAGGGTCGATGGCGGTGCCGCTGCGGATCGAGGTATCAAGGAGCGAGTAGTTGGCCAGGATCTGCAGGTTGTCGATCGGCTGCCAGATGGTCTCAATTTCGATTCCCTGTGAGCGCGCCTTAGGCACGTTGAAGAGGATCGAGTTCGCCGTGCCGCCGGCCGTCGACGAAGGCTGCGCCAACGGGACCTGAGCGTTCTTGTAGTCGTAGTAGAAAAGGCTGCCATTGACCTGCAGCGTCGGGCCGAAGTTGGTCTTCATCCCGACTTCGAAGGAGTCGAGTGTTTCCTTATCGGTTGCCGGGTCTGCACCGAGCGACGTGTCGATGCCGATCCGGAAGCCGCCGGCCTTATAGCCGCGGCTATATTTGGCGTAGACCATCGTGTCGTCGTCGGGATTGTACTGCAGTCCGAGGGTTCCCGTGGCCGCACCCCACTTGTCGTCATAGAGACGCGTCTTGAAGCCAGTGGCCGGATCAAAGGTCGTGCTGATGACGCCCTTGCCACCGGTATTGCCCAGGAAGGGCGCGAGGTCGAGGGGCAGGGTGGCGATCGAGGTGCCCGGCGCATTGATGATGCGCACCCGCTCATAGCCATGCTTCTGGTCGTCGCCGTAGCGGATACCGATCGTGGTTTTCCACTTGGGCGTGAATTGCCAGTCGATCTGGCCGAAAATGGCGCGCGAGATAATGTTGAAGTGTGGCCGGTCGTCATAGATCTTGCGACCCGTTTGCGGCAACAGCTTCCCGTTGACGACACGGCTTTGGCCCAGGACCGGGGCGGCCGCTCCACCCGTCGCCGGGTTGAAGATGAAGCCGTCGAGGCGTGACTCGTTGATCAGGGTTGTCGAAACCGGCTGGTCGTAGGTCTCGTGATAATAGTAGCCGCCGACCAGCCACTGGAACGGACCGTCGCCGGTCGAGACCAGGTTAATCTCGTGGCTCCACCACTCTTCGACTTCCTCGTAGTCGAACTTGTACTGGGTCGGATAGTTGATCGGGGCGGTCGTGCCGGCCAGACAGGCCGCCTGCGCTGCGCCGGCCTGGGTGTAGCAGGTCGAGTAGGATGCCACGCCTGTGCCGTCCTGATCGCCCGTCAGGTGATAGTGATACTTGGTGCCGCCGGTGACGTATTTGATGTCGAAATTGTCGGCGTGATAGGTCCAGTGGTTGGCGATGATGTAGGTGTCCGTCAGCCTGACGGTCCCAGGGGTGTCGAAGCAGATTTTCCGGGAATCATCGAGCGCGGGGTTACGGGCCGGGCAGTTGCTGACCACATTGGTAGCCAGGCCGCTGTAGCCAAACCCAGCGAGTGGGACCTGCCCATTGTTCTGTATGGTGTTGTAGGGGTTGGGGCTCCAGCTGGAGCGTGATCCCGGGCCGCCGGCGCCATTGTCCCAGTTGATGATGCTGACCTTGAACCAGGTCTCGAAGCGCTCACTGAACTGGATCGCCAGCTGGCCTTCATAGAACTTGGTGCTGAGCACGCCACCTTCATCCGGGGCGCCGTTGGTGGAGACGTTTTCGAACCAGCCCTTGGTCTGCTTGTCCCAGTTGGCGGCGAGGCGGAACTGCAT
>JANNFM010000512.1:0-1972 GCA_031379795.1 Alphaproteobacteria bacterium | reverse complement strand
CCCAGGGGTGCGAGGAGGTCGACGCCGAAGTTGCGCAGGTAGTAGGCGTCGCCGCGCAGAAGGTAGCCCTGCCGCAGGCAGGCCGCCGTGCCGTTGACCACCGAGCCGATGTTGCTGGCGCCGCCGACGAGCTTGACGGTGATGAGCTCCGCGATCTGCCCGCCGTAGCGCAGGGGCTCGCCACCGATCAGCAGGTCGCTCAGGGTGCGTCCGGTTTCTGGGGGAACCTCCACTACCAGCCGTTCGATCTGTCCGGGCCGGCCGCGGACGACCCGGACGCAGTCCTTGGGCGCGATCCCGTCCGGCAGCCACCAGCCGGATAGGTCGATGTCGTCCATGTAGAGGCCGATCGGATTGACCAGGGTCACCATCGCACCCAACCGGGCGAGCGCATTGACGCTTGCCCCGATGGTGGGGTCGCTGTTGCGGTTGACTCCTCCATAGGCGGCGCAGCAGATCAATTCGTCCGGATAGGTGACCGGCGAGCCGTCGCCCATCCGGCCATGGGCGTAGAGGACGGTGGCGTCCGCGCCCAACTGCACCTCGGCTCCGATCGAATTGGGGGGGCAGTTCAGATGCACGATCCCGTGGGTCGTGTTCCACTTGTTGTAGGGGTTGTACTGGCCGACCTTGAGGCCGGAGAAGGCCTTCTTCACACGCAGGTCGTCGGTCGGCACCGGCTGGCCGGTGAGTTCCCGGTAGAGCTCGGTCGCATAAGCCGGATCGCCGTCGAACGTGTAGCTGGTCTCGTCGTCGATCACGATCTCGCCGCCGAACAGCGCGGCCCAGTATTCCGGCGGCTCGGAGGTGAAGGTGATGCGCACGATCTGGTTGGCGGCGTTCCGCTCGACGCGCCATTCGCAGTATTCGTCCTGCGGCCGGGTCCAAGCGATCGTGTCTGCCGCCTGCTGCGCGGTTCCCGGCACCGTGGGGTCGTAGAACGGCCACCCGCTGAACGGGGCCAGCGGCCACAGTGTGTCGGCCTCGACCAAGGCCCGCTCGCGCCCGAAGCGGAGCGCCAGGGTCTTCGGGAAGGAGTTCCAGAGGATGGCCTGCTCGATCAGGGTCGCACCCGGATCATAGCTGCGCGGATTGAAGAACTGCACGGTCCCGGGCTTGCCGTCGACGTCGGGGAGTTTGGCTTTCTGCGCCTCGATCGCCCGGCGGAACACCAGGTCCATGAACTCATCCCATTGGCGTCGGCCATTGGGAACATGGTCGAGGTCGGTCATCATCGCCGGCGGATCGAACCGTCGCAGAAGCGTCATGCTAGCCCCCCAGAATCCGTCGCGACGCGATGGAGGTCGGCCGCTACGTCCACCCATCGCATGGCAACCTACGGGTGAAGCTATCATCACAGCAACTGGACTTGTCAAGCCGCCAGCGAACACCGATCTTGGATGATGTCGTCGAGGTCAGAGGACGCCCGGCGCGGCGGCGGCTTCGCCCGGGATGCGGGCGACATGCTCGTGCCAATTGGCGAACGGCCAGCGGTGGGTCTGCAGGTGCGCGCGCACCTTGGCCACGTGCGCGCACACCGCCGCGAGGCGCTCGGCCTTGAAGGGGGCGATGTGTTCGCTGAGGCGGCCGGTGTTGAGATCGCCGACCCGCAGGGCGCGGGGGAAGCCGAACACGAAAGGGGACAGGGTCCCGTCGGGCTCGACGACAAGGGGGTCAATGGCGTGCGCCAGGGGAGAACCGAAGGCCCGCTGGGGGTCTGGAGTATCCGGGAGGGCGTCGAGCGGCAGGACGTCGGCGTGCAGCTGCAGGTCTCCGGCCTCGCGGGCCAGCCAGGGCGTCAAGAGGGCCAGGCGGGTCGACACGTCGGCGCCGGGCTCGATGGCGCCCGGCGCGGCGGCGCGGCCGACCGGTTCGATCGGATGGAGATGCAGCATCCGCGCGCCCTGGTCGCGGGCGTAGCTCACTAGCCACGGCAGATGCTGCAGGCTGGCGGGGCGGACCGTGTGGATGA
>JANNFM010000501.1:0-15552 GCA_031379795.1 Alphaproteobacteria bacterium | reverse complement strand
CGCACGATGTCGGCCAACCTGGCGAACGGCCGTGCGGCCGCGCGCGTCAAGGTGGGCCGCTGTGTGGTCGATACCGAAATGAAGGCGATGTTCGACGAACAGGGCGAGCGGGTCGAATTGACCGCGATGGAATATGACCTGCTCTACACCTTCATCACCCATGCGCGCCGCCCCTTGACCCGCGACCAGCTGCTCGAATTCGCGCATCACAAGAAGTGGGACCCTTTCGATCGCAGCATCGACATGCGGATCGCCCGCTTGCGCAAGAAGATCGAATTCGATCCCACCAAGCCGTCGGTGCTCAAGACCGTGCGTGGCGAAGGCTATGTGCTGATCCCGGACGGCGAATAAGCCGGCGAAGGGCAACGTAACAGCGCCATTTACAAAGCCGTTACCACTGAGACAGTTCCGCATCCCGGGCGGCACAATGACGTTACGCTGGCGCTGCAAAAAGCTTTCCATCGGCGCTGAGGCCGACACCCATCAAAGGAAAGCAAGATGACCAACGACTCCAATACCCAGAACACGGCGCCGCAGGAAATCGACACCGCCGCCCTCGACCAGGTGGTCGGCGCCGGCGCTGCTGTGCCCGAATTGCGCAAGCAAGAGCAGGGCGACAAGCTGACTGCCGAGCAGGACAGGAAGTAACCCTGATCCGGGTCGCTCGATCCGGCCAACCGCCTATCCACACCCTCCGATGCCGCATGACGCGGATCGCAATCATAAGGAAAAACAACATGACCCATTCGACCGAAACCCAGAACACCCCTGCTCCGCAGGAAATCGACACCGCCGCCCTCGACCAGGTGGTCGGCGCCGCGGGCGTCATCGTTCACGACCTCCGCAAGCAGGAACAGGCCGACAAGCTGGTATCCGAAGAGAGCGCAAAGTAAGCGCGAGGCGCCGGATGCAGGCGCGTGCGGCGGGATGGAAACTCTCCCGTTTGCCGCGCCTGCTTTGGTTCAGACAGCCATTCAGATGAAGCCAAATCCCGCAAAGGGCCCACGGAAATGACCGCCATGCGGCCGCCGCTTGAGAAGATCAGCCAGTTCCCGCGCGCCTATGTTGCGGACAGGTTCATATCTCAGAGCGAGATCGTCGACATTCTTGCCCGCTATTCCCCGGGTCAAACAACCCGGGGCGGCGACATCGAATGGGACAGCGGCATCGCCGGAACCTCAGGCGAATTGGCGGTGACGAGCGATCCCTTGTTGGGCGAACTGGCGGCGCGGATCGAGGCAGCGCTTGGATTTTCCGCCACGCTTCCCGGGGCCACCTTTCGCTTCCGCCAATATGCTCATGGCGATTTCCACCCCGCGCATGTCGATTGCTACGAAATCGCGGGCCAGCATCTGGTGGCGACGGCGCTGATCTATCTGACCGACGCGCTGGACGGCGGCGAAACGGTGTTTCCCGACGCGCCCGGCGGACCGCTGGCGATTGCCGCGCGCCGAGGCCGGCTCGCCCTGTGGTTCAACTACACCCAGGACGGCGCGATCGACCGCTACTCGCGCCATCTGTCCGAAGCGCTGAGGGCGGGTGAGAAGGCGACACTGGCCTATTTTGTCTACGCCCCGCTCGCGTGCGCGGCCATCGAACCTGCCGCCACCCGGCAACTTGAGCTGGCGTAACCCGTTCGCCGATTCGACCTCGACCCTGGAGATCTCATGCGCCTGATCCTCATCGCCGCCCCCGGCAAACGTGAAACCGACCGCCAGATCGAAGCCGCCTGCGCCGCGCGCGGGTTGCCCTGCGTCAAGGTCGTTCCAGGCGCCGCCGGTGGCCTGGATTTCGGTCCGCCGGGCGAACGCCGGCTGATCTACCGCACCGGTGTCAGCCTGGCCTGCATCACGATCGAGCAAATGCTGTATCGCCCCGGCGACGCCGCGCTGCACGATCCGCACTTTCACTATGCCAACCAGCCGCTGATTTTTCAGCTCGCCGGCCTGCCGCGGCCGGCCACGGTTTACATACCCGACCCCGATCCCGCCGCGCTGGCGCGCCAGGTCGCAGGGCTCGGCGGCTGGCCGGTGGTGGTCAAGCTCCCTGGCACCGAAGGTGGCAAGGGCGTCAGCCTGGTTCACGATCTGGAAACGCTGCAGGCGGCGATTGCCGGCCCGCGCGCCTCGGCCACGCTCGAGGCTTATTTTCCGCACGTGCGCTGCTGGCGTGTCATCGTGCTGGGCGGGCAAATGCTCGCCACGACCGCGCGTGTTGCCGGCGATGGCGATTTCCGCACCAACGGGCCCGGCAGCGGACCGGTCGATTGCGACACGCCGCCCGCCGCACTCGGCGACATCGCCATCCGCGCGGCAAGGGCCCTGAAGCTCGAATTTGGCGGCGCCGATATCATGGAGGCAGCGGACGGGACGCTGCGCATCGCCGAACTCAATTTCCCCTGTTATTTTTCAGAACAGCAGGACCTGACCGGGATCGACATCGCCGGCGCCATCGTTGACCGCCTGATCGAGATGGCGCCGCATCCTACGGCGGGCCGGTTCTAAGTCGATTGTAACAGCGCCGTTACGCGGCCGTTACCATTGAGGCGTTTTTGTCCGCCGGGCGCGATGTCGTCGTTACGCAGGGCCTCTAAACCATCGTCATCGGCGCTGAAGCCGAGCCAGTGAAACAGGATCTTCCGACGCGGCAAGACCCCGCGGATTTTCCAAGCTGGTTGAAAATGAATGCGCTTACCAACCCCGGGCCGTCGCCGACGTCCCTTCCAACAAGGAGAATGAACATGACCGAAGTTACCAACACAAAGACCGCAGCCGCCGATCTCAACGAACAGCAGCTCGACCAGGTGGTCGGCGCCGGCGGCCTGATGATCGAGCGCCGCGCCACGGCTGCCCCCAGCGAAGTCGTTGTCCACGAAAGCGATGTCATCGTGCACCAACGCTCCGGCAGCTAAGACCGCCCATCCGAAACCGGGGGCGTCGAAAACGCCCCGCCCAGCAAACACCCATTCCAACCAGGAGAAATACCATGACCGAAGTTACCAACACAAAGACAGCAGCCGCCGATCTCAACGAACAGCAGCTCGATCAGATGGTCGGTGCCGGCGGAATGATGATCGAGCGCCGCGCCACGGCGGACAGCAGCGATGTCGTTGTCCACCAGAGCGATGCCGTCATGCACGAGCGCAAGGGCAGCTAAGGCCGCCCATCCGAAACCGGGGGCGTCGAAAACGCCCCGTCCAACAAACACCCATTCCAACCAGGAGAAATACCATGACTGAAGTCACCAAGAACTCGAACCCGACCGCAGCCGCCGATCTCAACGAACAGCAGCTCGACCAGGTGGTCGGCGCCGGCGGAATGATGATCGAACGCCGCGCCACCGCGGACAGCAGCGATGCCGTCATGCACGAGCTCACGGCGCGCAAGGCCGGCGGCGACCAGCAAACTTTCTGATCCCCCTAGCGATCACGCGATACAGGCGTCTTGTCTGACAAGGCCAGGCGCCAGTTCGGTTGGCGGCACATGCCAGATGACGGAGACTCCGTCGGCTCGCATCCCTGCCGCCAGCCCGACCCGATTTGAACTTTCGAAAACGTCCAGGCGCGCTCTCCGGCACCACTCGACCAAGGTGGACATGCCGAACAGCGCGCCTAGTCTGTCGCTGACGGTGGGGGGATCCGGGCTAGACTGAGACAATCTACCGCCAATCGGCGCTCGACCGGATGGCCAGCCCCGAAAGGCTCGATGCGCCGTTGCGACTTGTCGGGCGGCCGAGTTGGCTGCTGCTCGGCGCGATTGCCTTTGCCATCGTCGCGGGGCTGGTCTGGGCGATCGCCACCAGCGCGCCGGTCAAGGTCTCGGCGCGAGGTCTCCTGATCGACCGCACCGGCCTTGCTGAAATCACCGCCGCCGACGCGGGCAGGATCGAGCGGCTGATGGTTGCGCCGGGCGACACGGTGAAGGTGGGGCAGCCCATCGCCACGCTCGCCCGCACAGACCTGGTCCGTGAAATCGCGGCGGCGCGTGCCAATCTCGCCGACGCCGAGGCGCGTTATGCCCGACTGCAAAGCTTCTACGCCGCCCAAGGCTCGCGCCAGGCGGGGGCGGACAGCGTTCGCCTGTCAACCATTGCCGAGAGCCGGCAGGCTCTGACCGAACGCGAACGCTATCTCGTCGCCAAAGCCGCGAAGATGGAAGCGTTGATCGTGCGCGGCTTCATCAAGCGTGACGATCTGGTCAACCTCCAGATCGATCTTGCCGAGGTCCGCGAACGGCTCGCCAGTCTTGGTGAATCGGCGCTTCGCGTCCGCATCGACGCGAACCAGCGCAACGGCGAAACCGGCCTGGCCTTGCTCGACGAACAGCGAACCATCGACGAGCAGCAGCGGACAATCGCGCGTCTCTCCGCCCAGCTCGCGGATCAGCAGAGCGTCCGCGCGACCCAGGCCGGGGTAATTACCGAGGTAAAGGTCAATGCCGGCGACGTGATCGCTGCGGGCAGCGCGCTTGTCACGCTCTCGCCGACCGACGGTTCACTGGTCGCCTTGCTCTACATTCCTGCCGCTGACGGCAAGCGCATCATGCCGGGCATGGCCGCCGAGATTGCGCCGACAACGGTCGAGCGGGCCGTCTTTGGCCACATTCCCGGCAAGGTTATTGCCGTCGCCCCCCTGCCCGCCACGGCCGAAGGCTTGCGGCGCGTGCTGCGCAACGATCAGCTGGTGCAGGAACTTCTGGTTGGCGGCGCCCCGATCGAAGTGCGGGTTGCGCTTGATCGCGATCGCGCGAATGCCAGCGGCTTCGTCTGGTCGGCGTCGAAAGGGCCCAGGACGCAGGTCAGCGCGGGTTCGCCGGTCGAAGGCCGCGTCGTGGTGGAACGGACCCGGATGATCCGCTGGTTGATCCCGGGATCGGGGGAATGATGCGGCGGCGGGGTCGCGCCCGTTCCCCTACTGTGCTGCAGCTTGAGGCCGCTGAATGCGGCGCGGCGTCGCTGGCGATGATCCTTGGCTACCACGGCCGCCATGTCCCCCTGGACGAACTGCGAGGCCTGTGCGGTGTGTCGCGTGACGGCAGCAAGGCGTCGAGCGTCCTGCGCGCCGGTCGCGCGCTGGGGCTGACCGCAAAGGGCATGAAGGCCGAGCCCGAGCATATCGCCGATCTGCCGTTGCCGCTGATCGCCTTCGTCAACTTCAACCACTTCCTCGTTGTCGACAGGATCGACGACCACTTCGTCCACCTCAATGACCCCGCCACCGGACGACGGCGCGAGACCCGCGAGGCGTTTTCCGACGGCTTTACCGGCGTCGTGCTGACCTTCGAACCGGGACCGGCGTTCGAACGGGGCGATAACCGGCCAAGCCTGGTTCGATCGCTCGCCGGGCGCTTCGAGGTGGTGCGCCCCGCACTGGTTTTCGTCTTCCTGACCGCACTGGCGCTGGTCATCCCGGGCGTCCTGCTGCCGGTTTTCAGCCGGGTGTTCGTCGATTACGTCCTGATCCGCCAACTCGATGACTGGCTGCCGCCACTGCTGATCGGCATGGCCCTGACGGCGGGGGTCCGTTACGTGCTGATGGAATTGCAGAATGAGGCGCTGCTAAGGGCTCGAACGCGGATGAGCCTCGATACCGGTGGCGCGCTGATGGCAAAACTGCTGCGGCTCCCGGTCTCGTTTTTTGACCAGCGTTTCTCAGGTGAGATCGCAGACCGTGTGCGATTGAACGAGGAGCTGACCGACCTGTTGACCGGACGGCTTGCCTCGGCGGCGGTCAGTCTTGTCACGGCCGCCTTTTTCCTGGTGTTGCTGCTTTTCTACTATTGGCCACTGACGATTGGGGTGGCGTTGCTGGCGATGCTGAACGCTGGCGTTCTCGTGGCCTCCAACACCATCCTCTCCGAACGTTTCCGCAAGATATCGATCGATCGGGGAAAGCTCCAGGGTGCGCGCGTTGCGGGCATCAAGGACATGGAGACGTTCAAGGCTTCAGGTGCCGAGGATATGCTGTTTGCGCGTTGGACCGGCCTCTCGACGCGGGTCCAGAACGGGCAGCAGGCGGCAACACGGGTCAGCGCCTGGATCGCGCCGTTACCGGCTCTGATCAGCGCGCTTATCACCGTTACCATCCTGGTTTGGGGCGGCTTTGCCGTGATGGCGGGGGAGATGACTCTGGGCGGACTTGTCGGCTATCAGACGCTTGCCGCCAGCTTCGTCGCGCCGGTTGCGGCGCTCGCGGGGTTCGGTGCGGAACTGCAGCAGATCCGTTCCTATACCGGCCGCCTCGACGATGTTCTTGAAGCGAACGAAGATCCGCGTTTCGCCGGCGTCGACCCGGTCTTTGATGGTGCCGCGCCGCGCGGGCGCCTGACGCTCGAACAGGTTACGTTTGGCTATGCACCTCTCGATCCGCCGCTGGTCGACCATCTGTCACTGGACATAGCGCCCGGACGCAGGATCGCGCTGGTAGGGCCGTCCGGATCGGGAAAATCGACGGTCGGAAAGCTTGTCGCGGGTCTCGAAACACCGCGCTCGGGCCGCGTGCTGATCGATGGACGACCCCATACCGAATGGCCGCGCGCCGCCCTCGCCGCGCGGCTCGCCGTGGTGCGTCAAGAGGCGATGCTGTTCGAAGGCAGCATCCGGGACAATCTTACATTGTGGGATCGGACCATTCCTGAACCCGACATGATACGTGCCGCCAAGGACGCCCAGATCCACGACATCATTGCCAGTCGCCCGGGGGGCTATGATGCGCTGATCAGCGAAGGCGGTCGCAATTTTTCCGGCGGCGAGAAGCAGCGCATCGAAATCGCCCGCGCGCTGGCGCTTGATCCAGCCATGATCATCCTCGATGAGGCGACCAGCGCGCTCGATCCGGTCAATGAACACCGCGTCATGGATGCGATCAGGCGACGCGGCATCACCTGCATCGTCATCGCGCACCGGCTTTCAGCGATTCGCGATTGCGACCTGATCGTGGTGCTCGAGAATGGCACGATCTCGGAAACCGGAACGCACGATGCGCTGATGACATCAGGCGGGCGTTATGCCCGGCTGGTCGAGGCCTGACCATGGCGCTGACGATCAACCAGGGCAGCGCGCTGCGGTTGCCGTTCGGCGATAGCGCCTGGCGGCTCGAAAGCGGCGCCGGGGAACTTTATCTCTCGACGAGCGAACGGCGGCGGCTGGTGTGCGATGTTGCGGCAGGAGACACCATCGCGGCACTTGCGGAGGGTCAAGCCGAGCTGGTTCTGGTCGCCACGGCGCACTGCTGCCTGATCCCCTGTGTTGCAGATGCTGCCTGCGTGATCGTCCAGCCTGACGACCTTGAAAGCGCCTATGCCGCCGAGGACGAAGGCAGGACGCGCGCGCTCTGGGCAAGACTTGGCGCGGGTCCGCTCGATGGTGCCAGCAGAGGTGGCGTTGCGGCCGCTTTGGCTGCAGTCGCAGACGCATTCGGGCTTGAAGTCGCCGACGGCAATGACGGTGAGTGGGAGGCCGTCCCCATTCTCGCGCGCATCGCGGGAATGCGCGCCGGGCGTGTCGTGCTTGAAGATGGGTGGTGGCGCGACGATGCCGGGCCGCTACTCCTGCGCGCCCGTGACGGGGCGCAGGTCAGCGCCGCACTGTGGTCGCGCGGGCGTTATCGCTGCAATGGCATGGTGATCGATGGCGGTAGCTACGATGCTTCCGCCTGGCGGCTCTTCGCGCCGTTGGCGCAAGACGTCTCTTCCTTTCGCGGCATGGCCAGCAGCGTCGTCGGAAGCCTCCGGCAGGAGTTGCCCGTCATCGCCGTGGCCGGACTTGGGTCGGCGCTGCTCGGCGTGCTCGTGCCGATTGTCACCGGCTGGATATTCGACGACATCGTTCCTGGCGGCGCTGGTGGCCTGCTGATCGCAGCCGGCATCGCGCTGCTGGTGGCGGCGCTGGTCGGCGCGGTCATAGCTTCCGCACGCACGATGGCGGTGGCGCGCGTGACGGGGCGTGGCCAGACGGCGATGGCGGCGGCGGTCGCCGACCGTGTGCTTCGCCTTCCGGCGCGATTTTTCAAGACGGTCTCGGCAGGCGATTTCAACCAGCGGCTGGAAGCGCTGGACGGCATCCGCCAACTCGTCACGAGCGTGCTGCTCAATGCCGGACTGACGCTTGTTTTCGCCTTCATCTACCTGGTGTTGTTGCTGACATATGACGTCGGGATGACCCTCATGGGGTTGGCGCTGACCCTCGTCTATGCCGGTGCCGTGATCGTCAGCCGCTGGGCGCAGATCGGGCCATTGCGCGAAGCCGCAGAGCGTGACGGAAAGCTGGCGGGGTTGACGTTCGAATTGCTCGAAGGCGTTCCAAAGCTGCGCGCCGCGGCCGCCGAGGGCCGCGCCCTCGCCCGATGGAATCGGGCCTACGCCCTTGAACGCGCCGCCGCCGGACGTGGCCAGCGCACCGCCAATCACTTCAACGCCTTCGCAGGCAGTTGGGGCATCGTCACGCTGATGGGGCTTTTCGCGACCGCGGCGTTACTTGCCAGGGCCGAGGTGTCGCCGGGACAGTTCATTGCCTTCCTGGCTGCTTTCGGGCTGTTCCAGGCCTCCTTCACCGCGTTTTGCGAAGCGGTGATGGCGATCCAGACCGCCAGGCCGCTAGCCGACCGCGCCAGACCGATCCTCATGGCCCAGGCCGAGGCGGCACAGGGCCGCGCCGATCCCGGCAGGCTCAGCGGCGACATTCAGGCGAGCGGACTGACCTTTGGCTACGACAATGCCATGGCGCCGCTCATCGACAACCTCAGCTTCACGATAAGGCCGGGCGAACATCTCGCCATTGTTGGCGGCTCCGGATCGGGAAAATCCACCGTCCTTCGAATTCTGCTCGGATTTGAAACGCCGACGACCGGCAGCCTCGCCTTCGACGGGCAGGAATTGGCCAGCCTTGATCCAGTACGTGTACGCGCGCAGATCGGTGTCGTCCTCCAGTCGAGCCAGTTGTTCGCGGGTTCGATTTTTGAAAATATCCGCGGGGCGACGCAAGCGACGCTCGAGGATTGCCTGAACGCGGCCGCGCAGGCGGGTCTGGAGGACGATCTCAAAGGCTTCCCGATGGGGTTGCACACGACGATCACCGAGGGCGCGGGCACGCTTTCGGGTGGCCAGCGCCAACGCATTCTCATTGCCCGCGCCCTTGCGGCCAAACCTCGCATCCTCTTCTTCGACGAGGCTACCAGCGCGCTCGACAATGCCACACAGGCCATCGTCGCGCGCACGCTCGACACGCTCAACGCCACGCGCGTCACGATCGCACACCGCCTCACGACGGTACGCAACGCAGACCGGATCTGCGTGCTCGAACGGGGGCGCTTCGTCGAGAGCGGGAACTTCGCAGAACTCATGGCCAAAAACGGCGCCTTTGCGGAACTCGCACGACGGCAATTGCTGGAGGACTGACATGCGAAAAGCGCTCATCATTCTTGGCGATCTGGACGACCGCGACATCGGCTGGCTGGCGCGTTCCGGTGTGGTGCGGACGCTGGCGGCCGGCGAACGGCTGATCGATGCGGGGCGCGACATCGATCATCTCTATTTCGTGACCGACGGCAAACTGCGCGTCACCACCCCGGGCGGCGTCCAGCTGGCGATACTCGAAACGGGCGAAGTCGTCGGGGAAATGTCGTTCGTGGGAAAGCGGAAGCCAACGGCCAACGTGACCGCGCTGACCGATAGTCGCGTGCTCGCGATTCCCCGGGCCACGATGATTGCCGAATTCGCTCTCGATAATGGCATGGCGATGCGCTTCTACCACGCGCTGGCCGTGTTCCTTTCCGACCGCCTGCAGGCGATGAACGGCGAAGGCGATACCGACCTTGATGACTCTATTCTGGATAACCTTACGCTCGCTGGCGACCGCTTTCTCCGGCTGATAGCCCGGTTGGAGCGGCGGAATTCATGAAGCGGGCCTGACATGTCAGGTCGGCCGCGCGCCCGGGGGCAGGCCCGTGGGCTGGGGGATTGCCGTTCGACGCCGTAGCATCCGGGTGTCGTCGTCCAGGTCACCGAAGGCTTCAGTCTGCAGGCACCACGCGATCAGCCGGCGCAGCAAGTCAGCGGAACGAAACCGTGGCGCCAGGCCCGAGCGGGCCCTCCACACCGTTCGCAACTCCTGCAGCGACGATGGCACTGGAATGTTACCCGCAAGTCGCAAATAGTTGACGCCGGCACGTGCGGAGGGCAGTCTTTCCGTTGGGAACCTGAATTCGGCGTCGCAGAATGCCGAAACCCCGGGGGGAAACATCATGAATCGTCACTTGCTGCTCGCGTCGGCCGCGCTGATGGGCCTTGGCGCACCCGCCTTCGCTCAGGCTCAGGCCGACGTCACGGTCGGCCTCGAGGAGGTCGTGGTCACCGCCCAGAAGCGGGCCGAGAATGTCCAGGACGTGCCGATCTCGGTGACCGCCTTCAGCGGTGAAACGCTGAAGGCCGCCGGGATCCAGGACGTGCGCGATCTGCGCCGTCTGACGCCCAGCCTCTATCTGGCGACGTCGTCCAACACCTCCAACACCCGCATCATGATGCGCGGCATCGGCACCAGTGGGAACACCGCCGTGGAGCCCAGCGTCGCGGCCTTCGTGGACGGGGTCTACATACCGCGCATCGGCTCTCTGCTCGCCGGCCTGAATGACATTTCGTCGGTGGAAGTGTTGCGCGGCCCGCAAGGCACCCTGTTCGGCAGAAATGCGTCCATGGGCGCGCTGCTCATCCGCACGACCAAGCCTGCCAAAACGTTCGGTGCAGAGGCCACGGCGAGCCTCGGAAACTATGGCCGTCAGCGGTTGTCCGCCTCGGTGGACATGCCCCTGTCCGAGACTCTCCAGACCCGGATTTCCGCCCTGGCCTACACGAGCGATGGCTTCGACCGGAATGATCTCACAGGCAAGAGGATGGGCCGAAACGACGGCATCTCGGCGCGCGCGGGCGTGCATTACGAGGTGACCCCGAACCTGACCTGGGACCTGCGCGGCGACTACCAGAACCTCAGCGGAGATGGGTACAACACCATCACGGTGGTCTCGAAAACCGTGACCCCGACAACGCTTGCAAACTGGCTTACGCGACTCGACCCCGACGGTGCCGGGCCTGGAGTGGGCGTTCTGCCCTACACGTCCGACACCTATTCCCGGCATGTTCGCCAATCGACAGAGGGCGACCTGATCGACTACCAGACCGGCATCGCCAGCGACCTGTCGTGGGACCTGGCCGGCGGCTATCAGCTCAAGCTGATCAGCGGCTACCGCGACTGGACCAACGTCCAGTACCAGGCGTCCAATGGCAACATCCCCCTCGAGCTTCAGCGGCGGACCACCAACGCCGCCAGCCAGAACCACTCCGAAGAATTGCAGCTGCTATCGCCGGAGACATTGCTGGACAATCGCCTGAGCTTCGTCGCCGGCCTGTTCTATTTTGACGAGGCCTATGACCTTGGGCAGAACGTCGACCTGACTCGTGAGTACTGCGAGGTGTTCATCCGCAATACCGGCACCGCCGCCCGACTGGCCCAGTGCCGCGCCCAGCCGCTGATCGGTGCCTCGGTCTGGTATTTCAGCCAGGATACCGAGTCCGTCGCGGCCTACACCCAGGCGACCTTCAGGTTCACCGAGAAGTTCAATGTCACCGGTGGCCTACGATATTCGAAGGACAAGAAGGCGGGCACGTTCCGCGCCATCACGCGCAATGCGGCGGCCGCCCAGTCCGCCGAAGTCACCAACGACCTGCGCCTTACCGACAGCCAGGTGACCTATCGCGTCAACGGCACCTACAAGCCGACCGAGGGCGTGATGCTGTTCACCAGCTTCTCGACGGGCTTCAAGTCGGGTGGCTTCGACTCGGCGCCGGCCACCACCGGGCCGACCGGCGCGGCGGGCCGAACATTCCTGCCGGAGACGGTCAAGAACTATGAGTTCGGCGTGAAGTCCCAACTGTTCGACCGCCGCCTTACCGCCAACATCACGGCCTTCCGCAGCGAGATCAAGGATCTCCAGTTCCGCACCTTTGACGGCCTGCAATTCCGCACGCGCAACAACGGCAAGGTCCGCCAGCAGGGTATCGAATTCGACACCATGGCGCGGCCGATCCCGCCGCTGACCCTGACCCTTTCAGGCACGTACCTGGATTCCGAGTATCTGGAGTTCAAGGGCGCGCCTGGCCTGCCCGGTTTCGGCGGGGCACAGGACCTGACCGGGCAACGTCTGCCCTATTCGCCCAAGTGGCAGGGGGCGGCGTCAGGCCAGTACGTCGGAAACCTGATGGGCGATCTGACCTGGATGGTGCGGGCCGACATGAGCTTCACCACCAGCAACCTTCTGGCCTCGGCCGGAGATAACAACCCGGACTCCCGTCAGGCCGGGTACAAAACCTTCGGCGGCCGGATCGCGGTGCGTGGGCCCGAGGAACGCTGGTCTATTGCTCTGGTCGGCCAGAACCTGACCAACAAGGACTTCTGCACCGGCATCTTCACCCAGCCGAACAATGCCGCGTTTGGCCTGAACAACGCGGTGACCGGGGGTACGGCACTGCGCTGCACCCTGAATGAGCCGCGTCAGGTGTCGGTGGAGCTCAACGCCAAGTTCTGAGGCAATCTGACAACTTTCGGCCCTGACGGTGAACGTTGCCCGGTTTGTCTTGTTACGTTTGGCGCTCCCGGCGTCGTGTTGGCGCTCGTTGACGAGACGCGCCGCCAGGGCCTGGTGGTCCGCAAATCCAGCCCTCGCCTTGGCGCGGGCTCAAGGGGATGAGCTTCACACGACAACCGCAGGGGTGAGATCGCAATGGCCAGAACACCGAGCCGCCCGGACGACAGCGTGAACGACGGACGCCGCACTCTGCTGACCGGTGGAGCCGGCCTGGCGGCCCTGTCGATGGCCCTGACCGCACCCGAGACGGCGTCGGCCCAGCCGGCTCGACGGCGGCCCTCCGGGCGGCCCCCGAACATCGTGTTCATGATGGTCGACAACTACGGATACGGCGACCTCGGGTGCTACGGCGGCGGCGAGTTGCGCGGCGTTCCCACGCCCCGCGTCGACAAACTGGCCAGTGAAGGAATCCGGCTCACCAATTTCAACGTCGAGCCGGAGTGCACCCCGAGCCGGTCGGCTTTCCTGACCGGCCGCATGCCGATCCGGAGCGGCACCTCGATGGTGGAGGTGAGCGGCGGGAAGGACGGGCTCTCCCCGTGGGAATACACCCTGGCGGAACTGCTGTCGGACGCCGGCTATGCGACGGCCTGCTACGGCAAGTGGCACCTTGGTTCATCGCAGGGTCGCTTCCCCACCGAACAGGGATTCGACGAGTGGTTCGGGATTCCGCGCAGCAGCGGCGAGGTGAACTGGCCGATCCAGCCCGGCTTCGATCCCAAGGAATACCAGAACCAGTCGATTCTGGAGGGCCGCAAGGGCGAGGCCAGCCGCCCGGTCAAACCCTATGACCGCGCGGCGCGGGCCTTGATCGACCGTGAGGTGACCGACCGCGCCGTCGCCTACATCGACCGCCAGGCGCGGCAGGAAAAGCCATTCTTTCTCTATCTGCCGTTCACCCTGCCGCACAATCCACCGCTGACCCATCCGGACTTCACAAAGCCCAACCGCTCGCAGTACCAGAACGCCATCGATGAGATTGACCACAACGCCGGCCGCGTGATCGACGCCGTCGCGGCGGCGGGCGTCGCCGACAACACCATCATTGTCTTCACCAGCGACAACGGTCCGCAGACCTTCCAGGGGGTTGGAATCGAATTCGGCGGCCATTCCGATTCCGGGCCGTTCCGCGGCGAATTCCCCAGCGGCTGGGAAGGCGCGATCCGCACGCCCTGCGTTATCCGCTGGCCGGGCCGAACGACGCCGGGCCGGGTCAGCAACCAGATCGTGTCGCTGATGGACTTCTATCGGACCTTCGCCAGCGTCGCCGGCGCGAAGGACCGGATTCCCACCGACCGCGCCATCGACTCTCTCGACCAGGGGGATTTCCTGTTTGGCGACCAGGCGAAATCGAACCGCGAACACCTGATGATCTTCCACGCCAACCACTTGCTGGCGGTGAAGTGGCGGAACTTCAAGATGCACTTCAGCGTGCGCGAGCCGCCGGCCGGACCCGTCGTCGCGTCGGGCCAGGCGACCACCACCAATGTAGAGAACGATCTGCCGAGCGCCTGGATCTTCGATATCGAGAACGACCCCAAGGAGCTGTGGAACATCGCCACCACCAATCTCTGGGTCCGACGCCCGATCGCCCGGATTCAGCGCGAGTACGAGGCGAGCATCGCCACGTTTCCGAACCTGCGGTCCGGGGCCGAAGGGCCGCCGACACGCTGACGTCTCCCGCCTGCAGCAAGGAACCCGCCCATGGCCCACAGCATAGAGAATCCCGTCGACGGCCCCCGCGGTCAGGCGCTCTGGGCCCGCGCCGACAAGGCGCTGCCCGGCGGCGGGATCTATCTCTCCCGCAGCGCCGATTTTGCGGGACGCGGCGTCCTGCCGGGCTTCATCGCGGGCGCTGAAGGGTGCCGGATCACGGACGCGGACGGGCGGCGCTACCTCGACTTCCTGGGCGCCAATGGTCCCAACATCCTGGGCTACCGTCATCCGGAGGTCGAGGCCGCCGTCCGCCGACAGGCCGACGTCCTGACCAGCGCCAGCCTGTTTCCGCCGACCCTCGTGGAGGTGGTCGAGCGGATCCTGGCGAAGTTTACCGACTTCTCCTGGGGCGTGGTGTCCAAGAACGGCTCGGAGGTCGTGAGCCTCGGCGCACGGGTCGCGCGCCAGCACACCGGCCGTCGGGGTCTGATCACCTTCGATCGCGCCTACCACGGCAGCGAGCCCGAGCTCGCCACCTCGCCGCAGCCGGGGCCGCTGACCGAGCTGACCTCCGACGTGACGCGGACGCCCTGGAACGACCCGCAGCGGCTGATCGATCTGGCCAGGGCCCACGGCGACAGCTTCGCCGCCATCCTGCTCAACCCGCTGGATCAGAACCCTCGGCTGCAGACGGTCGCGGCCAGCGCCGACTTCGTCGCGGCCATCGAGCAGGTGCGGGAGCGTCACGGCGCCCTGGTGGTGTTCGACGACGTCCGGCATGGCTTCCGGCTTCATCCGGACGGCTCGCACCGGCTGCTGGGCCTGGCGCCCGACCTGATCGCCCTGGGCAAGGCGCTGGGCAACGGCCATTCGATCTCGGCGCTTCTCGGCCGCGAGACCGTGCGGCGGGCGGCCCGCAAGATCTTCTACACCTCGACCTACATGTTCGAGGCGCCGCCGATGGCTGCCGCCATGGCCGTGCTCGACATATATGACCGCGACGCCGTGTTCGATCATATCACCCGGATGGGCGAACGCCTCCGCGCAGGGATTGCCCTGGCCGCAAACGCCCAGGGGCATCGCATCTCCCAGACGGGTCCCGTCACCATGCCGACGTTACTGTTCGACGGAGACAAGGATGGTGCCCGCCAGCGGATATTCGCACGCGAGGCCGCGGGACGGGGCGCGATCTTCCACCCCGGTCTCAACTGGAACCTGAGCGCCGCCCACATGGCCACTGACATCGACGAGGCGATCAAGATCGC